>JAJRSS010000274.1 GCA_024278615.1 Alphaproteobacteria bacterium | reverse complement strand
GCAAGGCGCTGCCCGGCAAAATTGAAAAGTTGCCTTTTACTGAACACCGGTATTCCAAAAGCTAATAGGGAGATAACGCATGTCAGGTGAAAAATTCACCAAGGACCACGAATGGGTCCGCACGGACGGCGACGTTGTTGTCGTCGGTATTACGGAATATGCCCAGGAACAGTTGGGCGACGTGGTATTCGTTGACCTCCCCGATGCGGGAAAAGCGGTGAAGACCGGCGGCGAAGCGGCGGTGGTAGAATCGGTCAAGGCGGCAAGCGAAATTTACGCCCCCATCGATGGTGAAGTGACCGAGACCAACCCGCTCCTTGCGGATGATCCGGCTAAAATCAACGCCGACGCCTTGGGCGAGGGCTGGTTGTTCAAGATGAAGGTCGCCGACCCGTCGCAACTGGACAGCCTGATGGATGCCGCCGCCTACAAGGACTACGTGAGCAGCCTGGACTGATGCGTTACCTGCCCCTTACCGATGAGGACCGGCGGCGGATGCTTGCCGCTATCGGTGCTTCCAGCATCGATGACCTCTACCGTGACATTCCCGAAAAAGTTCGTCTCGGCGGCCTTTTGGACCTGCCCGGCCATGCTGGCGAACTGGAAGTGGAGCGGGCTATTACCGCCATGGCGGCGCGGAATCTGGGCACCGGCGCCGCCCCCGCCTTCCTGGGCGCCGGCGCCTACCGGCATCATATTCCGGCGTCCGTGGACTACCTGATCCAGCGCGGCGAATTTCTCACCGCCTACACCCCTTACCAGCCGGAAGTCTCGCAGGGCACCTTGCAGGCATTGTTCGAATTCCAGACCCAGGTGGCGGCGATCACCGGCATGGCGGCGGCCAACGCCTCCATGTACGACGGCGCGACATCGGCGGCGGAAGCGGTGATGATGGCCAACCGGGTAACCCGGAAAAGCCGCGCCGTGGTCTCCGGCGGCCTCCATCCCCATTACCGGGAGGTCATGGCCACCCACGCCCGCTTCCTGGGCTTTGATCTGGTGGCGGCCGATCCCGGCCCTGCCGGCGGGGAAGACCTGATCCCGATGATCGACGATCAGACTTCATGCGTGGTGATCCAGTCGCCGGACCTGTTCGGGCGGCTCCATGACCTGCGGCCCATCGCCGCCGCCTGCCATGAAAAGGGCGCCCTGCTGATCGCCGTGGTGACCGAGATTGTCTCGCTTGGCGTCGTGGAATCGCCGGGCGCCATGGGCGCCGACATCGTCGCCGCCGAGGGCCAGTCCCTGGGCGTGCCTTTGTCCTTCGGCGGCCCCCATGTGGGCCTGCTGGCCACCCGGGACCGGTACCTGCGCCAGATGCCGGGCCGCGTCGCCGGCCAGACGGAAGACGTGGACGGCCGCCGGGGTTGGGTGCTGACCCTGTCCACCCGCGAACAGCATATCCGCCGGGAAAAGGCGACCAGCAACATCTGCACCAACTCGGGCCTTTGCGCCCTGGCGTTCACCATCCATATGGCTCTGTTGGGGGAAGAAGGGTTTGTCCGGCTGGCCCGGTTGAATCACGCGGCGGCCGTGACCCTGGCCGGCAGGCTTGCCGAAATCGGCGGCGTGGAGGTGTTGAACGATACTTTCTTCAACGAATTCACCATCCGCCTGCCCAAGCCGGCGGCGGTGGTGGTGGAGGCCTTGGCCGAAAAAGGGATTCTCGGCGGCGTGCCCCTGTCCCGATTCTATCCGGACGACGATGACCTGTCGAACCTGATGATCGTCGCCGTTACCGAGGTCAACACCGGATCGGACATGGATGCCCTGGCCTCCGCGCTGAGGGAAATCTTGTGATGGCTGAAAAAATGAGGAGCGGGCCAGCCGCCGGCGGCGCCGTTACCGGCGGTACAATTACTGGTCATCGGGGCCTGCAACTGGAAGAACCGCTGATCTTCGAGCAGGATTCCCCCGGCGCGACGGGCGTTGACCTGCCCCAACCGGCGGCGGTGGCCGAACGGCTGGGCGAATTGAAACGACAGGGCCCCATCGGCCTGCCGGGACTGTCCGAACCCCAGGTGGTGCGCCACTACACCCGAATCAGCCAGAAAAACTATGGCATCGATTCCGGCTTCTATCCCCTGGGCTCGTGCACCATGAAACACAATCCCCGCATCAACGAAAAACTGGCCCGCCTGCCCGGGCTTGGCGACCTTCATCCCCTGCAACCGCAAAGCACCACCCAGGGCATGTTTGAATTGATGGATACCCTGGTCCATTGGCTCAAGACCATCACCGGTATGCCGGCGGTGGCCATGTCGCCGGCGGCCGGTGCCCACGGGGAATTGTGCGGCATGATGTGCATTCGCGCCGCCCATGAAGCCACGGGCGATCCCCGGAAAAAAGTTCTGGTGCCGGAATCGGCCCATGGCACCAACCCGGCGACGGCGGCGGCCTGCGGTTATGCAGTGGAATCCATTCCGGCCAACGACCGGGGCCGGGTGGACCTTTCGGCGTTCAAGGAAAAGCTGGCCGACGATGTGGCCGGCATCATGCTCACCAACCCCAATACCTGCGGCCTGTTTGAAAACGACATCATCGATATCGCCGACGCCATCCACGGCATCGGCGGTTTTTTCTACTGCGACGGCGCCAACCTCAACGCCATCATGGGTAAGGCGCGGCCGGGGGATCTGGGCGTCGACTGCATGCACATCAACCTGCACAAGACTTTCTCCACGCCTCACGGCGGCGGCGGTCCGGGGGCGGGGCCGGTGGTTCTCTCGGAAGCCCTGGCGCCTTTCGCGCCGTTGCCTTACGTAATTCACGGCGACGCCGGGTTCCGGCTGGTGGAGCACGAAGGACAGTCCGGCGGCCAGCCTTTCGGCCGGCTCAAGGGCTTTCACGGCCAAGTGGGCATGTTTATCCGGGCCCTGGCCTACATGATGAGCCACGGCGCCGACGGCCTGCGCCAAGTATCCGAGGACGCGGTGCTCAACGCCAATTACCTGCTGGCTCAGTTGAAGGACACGCTTAGCGCCTCTTTCGATGGCCCGTGCATGCATGAAGCGTTGTTCGACGATCATTTCCTCAAGGATACGGGCGTCACCACCCTGGATTTCGCCAAAGCGATGATCGACGAAGGCTTCCACCCCATGACCATGTATTTTCCGCTGGTGGTGCACGGGGCGATGTTGATGGAACCGACGGAAACGGAAAGCAAGGCCAGCCTGGATGAATACATCAACGCCGTGAAGGGCCTGGCGGCCCAGGCTAGGTCCGGCGCCGTTGACGCCTTCCACGCGGCGCCCCGGTTTACGCCCCGCCGGCGGCTGGATGAAACCTCCGCCGCCCGCCATCCGGTCCTGCGCTGGCGACCGCCCCAAGAGGAAGTAGCGGCGGAATAGGGCGTTACATGAAATCCTTGGCGTCGGGAGCGACGGGCTCCTCGTCCTCGAGGTCACTGGCGAAGAGGGTGCCCAGGTAGCCGAATTTACTGCGCAGCGCGCCCCGTTCCAAAAGCTTCTGCTGGGCCGCTTCGGGCAGGTCGGTAATGCGAATGACCCCGTTGTCGATCAGCAGGTTGATCAGGTCTTCCAGGACCCGGACCATGCCGATATCGGATTCGACCAGGTCCAACTTGGAGTCCGGGTCCCGATCCCCATCGCCAGCGAGAAGGAACGCCAACAGTTCAGGGTCGTTGGCGGGCAATTCGTCCGTCCCCCCCGCCATGGGCTGGTTATAAATGGCGGTGATCTTTCCCGCCTGGTCGCGCTTCACAAAAGGCATGGCCGTATTTCCCTGCTGCCGGCGTTCTCCCGCAAAGGATGGATTAATGTACAATATACCCGATGCGCCAGCGTATTCAGGAAGATTGGCTTCAACATCCTAACAAACTGTAAAACCGCGCGAATCCGCCGCCGAAATTGCTTTCGGGGCGGTCAGGAGAATGAATTGACTGAAAAAGCAAGAAAAACGGATGACCAATGGATGGCGGAACTTACGCCGGAACAATACCGAATCTGCCGCCGAAAGGGTACGGAACGCCCCTACACCGGCGAATACAACGACACCAAGACACCGGGCGTCTATGCCTGCGTCTGTTGCGGCGAGGAGTTGTTCGATTCGGATGCCAAGTTCGATTCCGCTTCCGGCTGGCCCAGTTTCCGGAGCCCCATCGCCAAGGAGCGGGTGGAAACGCAAACCGATACCAATCACGGCATGGTGCGGACGGAAATCACTTGCGCAAGGTGCGAGTCCCACCTTGGCCACGTTTTCGATGACGGGCCAAAACCCACGGGCCTGCGCTATTGCATCAACTCGGTTTCCCTCAGCCTCAAGAAAAGGTAACCGGCCCTCGCTCAATGTCCATTGTCTGGATGCCGCCGCGCCGCCTTTCAGCACCTACAGCCACGGCGTCGAGGCGGCGGCGAAGGTGTAATCCGCTGGCGAAACGCCACGCATGAATTAGCCCAGGTTATCCTTCAGAAAGCCGAAGGTCCGTTCCCAGGCGGTGTCCGCCGACGCTTGGTCGTAGTGGGCGCCGCCGACCCGGGCGAAGGCATGATCCTGGCCGGGGTAATCGTGGATAGTTACCTTGGGGTTGCCGTCCAGGGCTTTATGCACCGCTTCCTGGACTTCCCTGGGTCCGTATTCGTCCTCGCAGGCGATATGCAGCATCAAGGGCCGGTTGACGGTTTCATCCGCATGTTCGTGCAAGGCGACCCCGTAGAATCCCACCGAGGCATCGGCCTTGGTGCGGCTAGCGGCCAGAAAGGCCAGCCTGCCGCCCAAACAGAATCCCACCGCTCCCACCCTGCCCGAACACCCTTGCGTGGTGCGCAGGGTTTCGATGGCGCTCGACAAATCAGCCACGCCTTTTTCCAGATCGAAGCCCTGAAACAGCTCGAAGGCCCGGGCCCATTCCTCTTCCGATTGGTCGGTGATTTGAATTCCCGGTTCCTGGCGCCAGAACAGATCGGGGCACAGGGCCATGTATCCGGCCGCCGCCACCTTGTCGGTGATGCCCCGCATGACATCGTTGACGCCGAAAATTTCCTGGATCACCACCACGCCGGGACCGCCGCCCGAGACCGGTGTTGACAGGTAACCCATGAAACCGCCGCCGTCGGCGGCGTCGATGGTGATTTCGCTTCCGCTCATTTATCTTCCTTTCGCCATGCCGGATAACGCCGGCGACTTTAACGGATTGGTTCCGCCTTGGCGACAGCGGACGAATGGCCAGGCGCCAGGGACGGGTCCGGTGTATCGGGGGACGGGTTCAGGGCTACGGGACAACGGTTGCCTGGGAAGTTCCATGCGGAATTGTTGAGCACCTTGCCGCAACAGGCAAAACGGGGTCCGCTTGGGGTGTTCAGGCACACGCACTGGCCTTGCCCGTAATCTCTACCGGCGTAGCGGCAAGTACAGGGGATGGCGCTTTGCTGGATACCCGGTGTGCTGTTCTGGGCGGTGGCGGGGGCGGCGTTCAGGATCGTCAAGCCGAGCACGATCCCCATCGCCGCGCCAAGCATCGTGGTCGCCCCGGCATTCATGATCTTGCCTCCTTGAGCTGCTCCGAAAGAGACTGAAGGAGGAAGAAGTATAGCACATCCTTTGGGTTGGGACGGAGCTGCCGGAAACTTAAGGCAGATCCAGCAGCACTACTTCGGCGTCTTCCAGGGCTTCGATTTTCACCCGGCTTTCGGCTTCGATCTCCACCCCCGCCCGGGCCGGCGCTTCCTGGCCGTTAACAAGAATTGTTCCCCGGGCCGGAACCAGATAGGCCCGGCGTCCCTCCTCCAGGGCATGGCTCGCCATCTGGCCCGCGTTCAGGGTGGCGCAATACAGGGCCGCGTCCTGATGGATCATCAAGGCGTTGCCGTGTCCTTCATCCCGTGGGTGGCGGCGGCCGGAGGCCAGGGGCGTCAGCCGGGCTTGCCGTCCGGCGGCGGGGAACTTGCGGGTTTCCCACCGGGGAGCGTAGCCCTTGCGGTCCGGTTCCACCCAGATCTGGAACAAGGTGGTATCTTCGTCCCCATGGCTGAATTCGGAATGATGGACGCCGGTTCCGGCGCTCATCACCTGCACGTCGCCGGCATGGGTGATGCCCCGGTTGCCCTGGTCGTCCTCGTGAGCGATGGCGCCGGTGCGGATATAGGTGATGATCTCCATGTCCCGGTGCGGGTGCATGGGGAAGCCGCCGCCGGCGCGGATCAGGTCGTCGTTCCACACCCGCAAGGGGCCGAAACCCATGCGCCGGGGGTTGTGGTATTCGGCGAAGCTGAAATGAAAGCGGGCGCTGAGCCAGCCGTGTTCGGCCCGGCCCAGTTCTTCAAGCGGCGTTATGGTGATCATCGTCGTCTCCGAAAAGGGTTTCGCGCCCATGGGGTGAAGTGAAATCCAGTTCCGGCCCCTTGGGGACGATGCCCGTCGGGTTGATGGTCCGGTGGCTGGCGTAATAGTGGCGTTTGATGTGGTTCATATCGACCGTGCCGGCCACTCCGGGCACCTGGTAGAGGTCACGCAGATAGCCCCATAGGTTGGGATAATCGGCGATCCGCCGCTTGTTGCACTTGAAGTGGCCGTAATAAACGGCGTCGAAGCGGACGAGGGTGGTGAACAGCCGCCAGTCGGCCTCGGTGATCCGCCCGCCGGTCAGGTAACGTCGCCGGCCCAACCGCCGCTCCAGGGTTTCCAGGGCGTCGAAAAGGGCGTCGAAGGCTTCCTCATAGGCTTCCTGGGTACCGGCGAACCCGGTGCGGTAGACGCCGTTGTTGACGGCGCCGTAGACCAGGGTGTTGACGGCATCGATCTCGCGGCGCAAATCCCGGGGATAGAAGTCGTCGCCGGCGGCGCCGGCGGGGCCGAATTCGGCGTTGAACATGCGGATGATCTCGGATGATTCGTTGTTGACGATGGTCCCTTTTTGCTTATCCCACAGCACCGGCACCGTGACCCGGCCGGAAAAACGGGGATCGGCGGCGGTATAGATGTCTCTGAGGAATCGGTGGCCGGTGAGGGGGTCGCCGCCGCCGGTGAAAACCCAGCCGTCGGCGCCCATCAGCGGATCGACGATGGTAACACCGACCGCGTCTTCGAGCCCCTTCAGCCGGCGCAGGATCAGCGTCCGGTGGGCCCATGGGCAGGCGAGGGAGACGTAGAGGTGGTAGCGGCCGGCCTCGGCGGGAAATCCCGACGACCCATCGGCGGTGACGGAATCGCGAAAGGTGCTGTCGGCGCGGACGAAGCGGCCGCCGGTAGGCTTGGTGTCGTACCAGTGGTCGTGCCATTGGCCGTCGATCAGGAGTCCCATGGTCAGGTCCCGGAGACCGCTTCCGCCCGCTTGGCCCACGGCACGGGGAAGGCGTAGGCGCCATTGCCCAGCAGGGCCAGGGTCACGGTGGCGATGATAAGGAAGACGGGGTATTCCCAGCCGCCCCCTTGGGCGGTAAACAGCCAGCCGTTGCCCATGTGAACCTTGGCCGCGCCCAAAAGGATGGGCGCCAGGGCCAGGGATATCCAGCGTACCTGAATGCCCAGGACCAGGGCGGCGCCGCCGCCGACCTCGCCAAACACGGTGACGTAGGCCAGGAAGCCGGGAAAGCCCTGCGATTCGAAAAAGCCCACCGTGCCGGGCATGGTGAAGACCAGGACCTTGAGCAGTCCGTGGGCGATGAACATGACGCCCAGGCCCAGGCGCAGGATCAGGGCGGCGTAATCTGCATTCCTTGTTTCATCCATGATTTCGTTCTTCCGTCCCTTAAAGTTCCTTGTGGGTGCCGTCGCAGAAGGGTTTTCCGGCGGTGCGCTTGCAGGCGCACAGGAAAGCGGTCTTGCTTTCATCGGCGGTGAAGGTCAGGGGCTCAAAACCCGTGTCCTCGTGGGAGCCGTCGCAGAAGGGCTGATTGGCGCTGTGCCCGCAGGTGCACCAGTGATAGGTCTTGCCGGCTTCAAGATCGACGGCGATGGGCTCTTTTTTGGCGATGACGGGTTCGGTCATGGGATACTTCTCCATTGGTCGCTGAAGGGTACGGGTGTTGTTCCCTATATCTAGGAGCCGACGCAGGGATAGACAATCCGGTAAAATGGAATAAGATTGTTGAGCAAACAGAAACAATCAAGGGAGTCGGGCATGGATGGCCTGCGCGGACTTGAGGTCTTCAGCCGGGTGGTGGAATCGGGGAGCTTTTCCGCCGCCGCCCGGAACCTGGGCCTTTCCAAGTCGGCGGTGTCCAAGCAGGTGGCGGGGCTGGAGGACCGGCTGGGGGTCCGGCTGCTCAACCGCACCACCCGCCGGCTCAGCCTGACTGAAGTGGGCGCCGCTTTTCACCTACGGGCGGTGCGCATTCTCGCCGAAGTGGAAGAGGCCGAACGTGCGGTTACCCGCCTCCACGCCGAGCCCCGGGGCACCTTGCGCGTCAATGCCCCCATGTCCTTCGGCCACCTGCACGTGGCCCCGGCCATGGCTGAATTCATGGCCCGCTATCCGGATCTCAGGGTAGAGATGATTCTCAACGACCGGATCGTGGACCTGGTGGACGAAGGTTTCGACGTTGCCATACGAATTCAGCGAATGTCCGATTCCTCTCTCGTCGCCCGCAAGCTGGCGTCCATCCGCCAAGTGGTCTGCGCCACGCCCGATTACTGGCGAACCCGCGGGCGGCCCGCGAAGCCGGCCCATATCGAGAATCACAATTGCCTCATCTACACCTACCAGCAGTTCCCCAATGAATGGCGGTTCCGTGGCCCGGACGGCCCTTTGCCGGTAAAACTCAGCGGGTCCTTCCACGCCAATAACGGTGAAGCCCTGCGCTCCGCCGCCCTGGGCGGCCTGGGGATTTACCTTGGCCCGACCTTCATCGTCGGTGAGGATTTGCGCACCGGCCGCATGGAAGCGGTGCTGCAGGAATTCGAGCAAACCGGTCTCGCCGTTTACGCCGTCTACCCCCAGAACCGGCATCTTTCCGCCAAGGTTCGGGCTTTCGTCGATTTCATGGCCGACCGCTGCGGACCCGATCCCTACTGGGATGCGGAATAAAGCCTC
>JAJRSS010000273.1 GCA_024278615.1 Alphaproteobacteria bacterium | reverse complement strand
GCCGTCATGAGCGCCGTCGGCTACAACCTGCGCCTCATCCTCAAGTGGTTGAGGATACTTTTGCGCAAAATTATCGCCGCCATATGGGTTGCGATGATGCCTCGATCAGTGCTCAAACAGGCTTCTTAACAGCGAACTAAAAAACCCCCGCCGGCAATAAAACCGGCGGGGGCGAAGTCCAGGAAGGGCGGCTTTTCGTATTCCTAGGACGAATAGTACATCTGCCATTCGACCGGGTGGGGGGTGTGTTCGAAGTTGTAGATTTCCTCCCACTTGAGTTCCATGTAGCTGTCGATCAAGTCGTCGGTAAAGACGTCGCCCTTCTTTAAGAAGTCGCGGTTGCCGTCGAGGGTCTCCATGGCTTCGCGCAAGGACCCGCAGACCGTCGGCACGTCGGCCAGTTCCTCGGGCGGCAGGTCATAGAGGTTCTTGTCCATGGGGTCGCCCGGGTTGATCTTGTTCTGGATGCCGTCCAGGCCGGCCATCATCATGGCGGCGAAGGCCAAGTAGGGGTTGGCCGTGGCGTCGGGGAAGCGTACCTCCACCCGCTTGCCGGCGGGGCTGGTGGCGAAGGGAATGCGGCAGGCCGCCGAGCGGTTGCGGGCCGAATAGGCCAGCAGCACCGGCGCCTCGAAGCCGGGAATCAGCCGCTTGTAGCTGTTGGTGGACGGATTGGCGAAGGCGTTGAGCGTCTTGGCGTGCTTCATGATGCCGCCGATGTAGAAAAGCGCTGTTTCCGACAGGTCCGCATACCCGGAACCGGCGAAGGTGGGCTTGCCGTCCTTCCAGATGGATTGGTGGGTGTGCATGCCCGATCCATTGTCGTCGATCACCGGCTTGGGCATGAAGGTGGCCGTCTTGCCGTAGGTATGGGCGACCATGTGGGTGCAGTACTTGTAGATCTGTTGGTTGTCGGCGGCCCGCACCAGGGTGTCGAAGGCCATGCCCAGTTCATGCTGGCTGGGAGCCACTTCGTGGTGATGCTTGTCCATGACTAGGCCCATTTCCTTCATCACCGTGACCATTTCGGCCCGCAGGTCGGAGGCCGAATCCACCGGCGGTACCGGGAAATAGCCGCCTTTGGGCGGCGGCCGGTGGCCGATGTTGCCTTCCGGCAGGATCTTGCCGGAAACATAGGGGCCTTCTTCCGACTCGATCTCGTAGAAACAGTGGTTCATGGCAACGTCGAACCTGACGTCGTCGAAAATGAAGAATTCCGCCTCGGAGCCCATGTACACCGTGTCGCCGATGCCGGTGCTGCCCAGGTAGGCCTCGGCTTTCTTGGCCACGGTGCGCGGATCGCGGCTATAGGGCTGGCCCGTGGAAGGCTCCATGATGTCGCAGAACAGGATCATCTGGGGCTGGGCGGCGAAGGGGTCCATGACCGCCGTGGCGGCGTCCGGGATCAGGGACATGTCGGAATCGTTGATCGCCTTCCAGCCGGCGATGGACGAACCGTCGAACATGACGCCATCGGTAAACGAGTCTTCTTCGATAAAGTCGGCGCACATGGTCAGGTGCTGCCACTTGCCGCGGGGATCGGTGAAGCGCAAATCGACGAAGGGCACGTCGGCTTCCTTGATCGCCTTCAGCACGTCGGCGGAGGTTTTGCATTTCAAAGACATTATCTGAGTTCCTTTTCGTCCTTCCTGTTTAATCACAAACGGTCACGGCGCCCTCCCAGGAGCAAGAAGGATCAGGTGAGGGCAGGAGGTTGCCTGCGAGGCAAACTAAATAGCGTCGGTACCTTTTTCGCCGGTTCGTACCCGGATGGCTTCCTCCACTGGGGAGATGAAGATCTTGCCGTCGCCGATGCGGCCCGTATGGGCGGCTTGCTGGATGGCTTCCACGGCCCGTTCCACCAGGGCATCGTCGATCACCAGCTCCACCTTCACCTTGGGCAGGAAATCGACCACGTATTCGGCGCCGCGGTAAAGTTCCGTGTGGCCTTTCTGGCGGCCGAAGCCCTTGGCTTCCAGCACGGTAATGCCTTGCAGCCCCACCTCGTGCAGGGCTTCCTTTACCTCGTCCAGCTTGAAGGGCTTGATGATGGCTTCGATTTTTTTCATGGTTTTCCGCCTTGCTTCGAGCCTAGCCTCGCTTTGATTCTGGGATCGGGGCTAAGGCGCTTCCTGGTTCCCCACCGGCTTTTTCAGTGTGGGGATCGTCAGCGCCAAAAAAATAATTTTTCCTTCTCTAGACTTAATTGCACGGCCCGTGCCACGCCAAAGCAGGTTGGATGAAAGGCTGGAAAAACAATGGAATAGGGGTGTTTATTCAGGTTAAGTCCAGGCCGCCAGGCCGGCTGGAGCGCACAATAATTGTGCAAGAGCCCAAACAATAAGCAGCCTTTCGTCCTGTCCGGCGGCTGTCAGGCCACGTCAACCGAGGCGCGGGTGTTGGGCCAGGGCCGCCTTCAGGCGCTCCACCACAGGGGCCCACTGGCCAATACCCGGCTGGTGAAACAGGCGCAGGGAAGGATACCAGGGGCTGTCCTCGCGCCCCTTCAACCAGCGGAAATCGTGGGCGAAGAAGGACATGATCCAGCCGGGGCAGCCCAAGGCGCCGGCCAGGTGGGCGGTGGCGGTATCGGCGGAAATGAGCAGGTCCAGGTTGCGCAGCGCCGCCGCCGTGTGGGCGAAATCGGTCAACTGGCCGGAAAGGTCGGTCAGGTTCGCATCAAGGGCGGCGATCTCCTCTTGGCCCGGTCCCACCTGCAGGGCGAAGAACTGGATGCCGGGAAGCTCCAACAGGGGCAATAGGGGCTCAAGGCCGATGGACCGGTGCCGGTCCCGGGGGTTGTCCGGGTTGCCCCGCCACACCAGCCCCACCTTGAGGGCGCTGCCGTCGCCCAACGCCGCCAGCCGTTCGCTCCATTGCTTCACCAGTAACGGTTCGGCCTTCAGGTAGGGGATGGGGGCGGGGACGGTTTCGACGGTGGTATTGAAGATGCGGGGCAGGCTCAAGAGCGAAATGTGCAAATCCGCCGGGGGCAGGGCGCCACCCTGGGCGTGCCACGAATTCACCCCGGGTATGTGTTTGAACAACCGGTGCAGGGCCGGCTGGCAGATCACGGAAACCTGGCCGCCGGTGGCCATGGAGGCGTTCACCATGGGAGCATAGCGGATGAACTGGATGGTGTCGCCCAGGCCCTGTTCGGCGTGCAAAAGGATGGACCGGCCGGCCAGGCCGGAGCCGTCCCAGGAGGGATATTCCGATTTCGCGCCGCGATGGGCGGGCACCGGGTTTTGCCAGCGCCATTCGTATTCCCGCCAGCCTTCCTCCAGCCGGCCCATGATCAACAGGGCGCGGCCCAGGTTGGCGTGGGGCTCCTTGGCTTGGGGGCGGATATGTATGGCCCGGCGGTAGGCTTCTATGGCTTCTTAGGTGCGTTCCGCCGCCGCCAGGGCGACGCCAAGGTTGTTGTGGGCCTCGATGAACCCGGGCCGCAATTCTATGGCCCGGCGGTGGGCGCCGGCCGCATCCAAAGGCTTGTCCAAACTGGCAAGAACAAGGCCAAGGTAATTGTGATAATTGGCGTTTTCCGGGTCAAGTTCCAACGCGCGCCGGTAGGCGCCCAGCGCTTCACCGGGCCGTTTCAGAGCCGTCAGCGTACGGCCCAGGGCGGCGCAATAGGTGGCGTTTTCACCGTCAATGTCCATCGCCCGGCGGAACAGGCCGGCGGCGTCGCCGAACCGTTTGCGGCGGAAGGCCACCACCCCTAGCAGGTGCAGGGCTTCGCCGTTGTCCGGCTGTTCCTCCAGCACCTTGCGGCAGGCGGCGCCGGCCTCGTCCACCCGCCCGCCGCGCAGGTCGGTCCGGGCCTTGTCCAGGGGGCCGATATTGTTCATGGCGGGCATACCTTATACCAAGCAGCAGTAATCGTGAATCATGGGAACGGCTTGGGGGCAGCCTCCCAATGTGTCACGGAAGTGTGCTAGAGAAAGGCCGATAACGGTTCAAAACAGAAATTCGGGAGGCCCCGTGAAATCCGCCAACACCATTCTTTCCGGATACGGCACCACCGTGTTCACGGTGATGAGCGCCCTGGCCGCCGAACATGGGTCGATCAACCTGGGGCAGGGTTTTCCCGACCAGGATGGGCCCGAGGACATCCGCCGGGCCGCCGCCGACGCCCTCATGGACGGTCCCAACCAGTACCCGCCGATGATGGGAATCCCCGAGCTTCGACAGGCAGTGGCCGAAGCCAACCACCGTTTCCATGGCCTGGAGGTGGACTGGCGAACGGAAGTGATGGTGACCTCGGGGGCGACGGAGGCCTTGGCTGATTGCCTGTTGGGGCTGATCGATCCCGGCGACGAGGTAGTGCTGATCGAGCCCCTGTACGATTCATATTTACCCATGGTGCGCCGGGCCGGTGGGGTGCCCAAACTGGTGCGCATCGAACCGCCCGGCTGGGAATTGCCCAGCGACGCCCTGGAACGGGCCTTCGGCGACCGCACCAAGCTGATCCTGCTCAACTCTCCCCACAACCCGGCGGGCAAGGTTTTTTCCCGGGATGAGTTGGAGTTCATCGCCCAACTGGTGCGAAAGCACGACGCCTATGCGGTGTGCGACGAGGTTTACGAGCACCTGGTGTTCGATGGCCGGCCCCACGTGCCGCTGATTACCCTGCCGGGCATGCGGCAACGGTGTTTGCGCATCGGTTCCGCCGGCAAGACGTTCTCGGTTACCGGCTGGAAAGTGGGTTACATCACCGCCTGTCCGGCCCTGTTGGCCGCCGTCGCCAAGGCCCACCAGTTCGTCACCTTCACCACGCCGCCCAACCTGCAAAAGGCGGCGGCCTATGGGCTGGGCAAGGAGGACGCCTATTTCACCGGCCTGGCCCGGGACCTGGAAGCCAAGCGGGACCTGTTGGCACGGGGGCTGGCGGTTGCCGGGTTCGAGGTGCTGGCGACGGAAGGCACCTATTTCCTCACCGTCGATTTTCGCTCGGTCGGCTTCAATGGCGGCGATGAGGCCTTCTGCCGCCATATCACCACCGAAGCCGGGGTGACGGCGGTGCCGGTCAGCGCCTTTTATCAGGGCGCCGACGTGGACCATTTCGCCCGCTTCTGTTTTTGCAAGCAAGACCGGCTGCTGAGCGAAGCGGTGGACCGGCTGAAGGCCCATTTCGGCGGTGCTTGAGGGGACCTTCCGGCCGATCTTCTTGACTGAAATGGGGCCGGGGACTACACAATGGCCCCTTGGTGGTGGCTGTAGCTCAGTTGGTTAGAGCATCGGCTTGTGGTGCCGAGGGTCGGGGGTTCAAATCCCCTCAGCCACCCCAATTTTTCAAGGTCCGACCCGGATCGCTATCTAGGGTTGGCCCGTTTTTCCTCCCGGACACCTCTGGCGTACCAAGAAAAAGGGCGGTCCCGTGGGGACCACCCTTTCTTTCCCGCATCCTTGAACGAGTCCAGGGACCAGGCAAGGCCAGGTTTCCCTGACCTCTTATTTCAACCTATGGCCTGGTTTATACGCCGCTGACGGCGTTGGGCCCTAAAAGTTCCGTGCCAGTGGCGGTTCCGGTACCCGCGCCGCCGGCGCCTGTGCCAGTACCCGTTCCGCCGGTACCAGTGCCCGTGCCCGTGCCGCCAGTACCCGTGCCGGCGCCATTCGACGGATTCGATGATCCGGAAGGTATATTGGCGGTATTGGTGCCAGTTGAGGTTCCCCCGGTGGTGGAACTAGAGGTTTCCGCGAAACCACCTCCGGACCCACCGCCGGACCCACCGCCGGACCCACCGCCGGAACCACCATTACTACCGTTGCCACCGTTGCCACCGTTACCGCCGGACCCGCCGCCGGACCCACCGCCGGAACCACCGTTGCCACCACCACCGCCACCACCACCACCACTGCCACCGGAGGCAGAAGCGCCACCAAGGCCCAGCAGCAAGGGAGTGACGTAGGCCACGGCTGTGGTCAGGCCCAGTTTGGCCAGCGCCCGACGTCGGGTCATCCGGATTTCCAGGTCAGGCAAGGTGTCCTCAACCAACTCATGCTCAAGAGTATGTTCATTTTCTCTGTTTCCTTGTTGATCCAACGCACTGTCTGGGTTGATGGCTGTGCGCGCCATCAAGGGGAAAACTCAGATGCTTCCGAATCGCCCCAGAATTGCCGTTGAGTATGCCAGAGGGCACGGGAATATCCTGTGATCACACTCACACTCCGCCAAGCGTATTCAGGACAAGTTTCGTCAAATTGGAGGTGTTATCGCTTCGGTCATATTCGACCAAGAAAGAGCTTGGTCTTTTCCTTGACCCTGTCCGGAGCGTCGAGTCACTCCGTCCAGCACCGTTCTCTCAATTCGGCCTTCGCATGTAAATTATCCTGGCGGATTTCGAGAGAGTGAGCTGTTGCCTGCTTCGTGGACGGCTAGCCCGAAAGATTCACGAAAAGGTACCGCCAAACCCCTATAATGCGTTATGATTCAATTGCTTAGATTGATTAAACGCGGAGGATTTGGCGGTGACGGATTGTAGCTCTTTGAACCTTGAGTTTCCAGCCTGCCGCAAG
>JAJRSS010000272.1 GCA_024278615.1 Alphaproteobacteria bacterium | reverse complement strand
GAATCACAAATGGGCCGAAATTTGAATCCCAAATCGCAAGAAAACGACCTCCAAAACTACGTTTTCTTGCAAATTCCGTTACTTCAAATCCGCGAAAAGGCTCAGTAAATCAAAGGCGTTTGGGGTTATTCACGGGGAACTCATTCAGGCCTCGACCTCCAGGAAACGAAATTTGACGCAGCGTAAAACAGGCAAGCCGATATGACCAATTTTTTGCCGCGCCGCAGCCGTTCAAGCGATCGCCATGCGGCCCATGGACCCGACCCTTGACAGGCTCTCCCCAAGCGACTATGTTCTCTATTCGTTCTTGTTCATGGTGAATAATCGCATGGCCATCCCGGGCCGGTTTTGGGCGCTGGCCTCCTTGGTTTCCGTGGTCTTCCTGTTTCCCCATGAAACGGGTGTGGTCATGCCGGGAAACGGCCGAAAAACGGTGGGAAAACGGCCGAAAAACAGTGAGAAAACGGCGAGATCGAAATGCGGCACGCGTTTCGTTTCAATGAAAGGGCCTGGCCGGAAAATGAGTACAAATGCCTACAAATGACTACATTTTCCTAGGCGGATTCAGTATGTTTTGTTTTGAATCAACGACTTGTGGTCGATTTTCCCGTTTTGACCGTATGCAAAACCGGCTTTTTGTCATCCGAATCGTGCTTTTGGCGTCGCATTTCGAGCTTTCGGCGGGATACGCTCGGCCCTCTTCATTCCCGGCTGGTCATTCCCGGCTGGTCATGCCTGGCTGGTCATCCCTGGCTGGTCATGCTTGGCCGGCCGGCCGGCCATCGTCACGCATCCACACGTAAACGGCCGGAATGACCAGCAGGGTAAGGATGGTCGACGACGCCAGCCCGAAAACCAGCGATATGGCCAGCCCCTGGAAAATGGGGTCGGACAGGATGAAGGCGCCGCCGATCATCGCCGCCGCCGCGGTGAGGAAAATGGGCTTGAAGCGAATGGCGCCGGCGTCGAGCAACACGTCGCGCAGCGCCTCGCCCTTTCCCTGGCCGTGGCGGATGAAATCGACCAGCAGGATCGAATTGCGGACGATGATCCCGGCCAGGGCGATGAAGCCGATCATGGACGTGGCGCTGAACGGCGCGCCAAACAGCCAATGGCCGAAAACGATGCCGATCAGGGTCAGGGGAACGGGCACCAGGATGACCAGCGGCAACTTGAAACTGCCGAACTGCCCGACGACCAAAAGATAAATGGCGATCAGGGCGAAAACGAAGGCCAGTCCCATGTCGCGGAAAGTGACGAAGGTGATTTCCCATTCGCCGTCCCACAACAGGGTGACGGCGGATTCGTCGGCGGGCTGGCCATGATAGGCGATTCGAGGCGCGCCTTGTTCTCCCCAGTCCATGGCCTTGACGGCTTCCTCAACCGCCAGCATGCCGTAGATGGGCGCCTCGAACCGTCCCGCCAGATCGCCGGTGACCATCTCGGCGAAGCGGCCGTTGTGGCGGAACAAAGGATAGGAGGCCCTTTCGCCGTGGATCCGCAAAACGTCGCCCAGTTCCACCACCGCCCCGGTATCGGCGGCCTCGCCCGGCGCCGCCACCGGCGTGCTCAGCAAGCGCTCGTCCAGGGTCAGGCCCGATTTGGGAAGGCGAATGGTGATTTCGATGGGATTGACGCCCGAACCCCGGTGGGAATAACCGACGCTGACCCCGCCCAGCAGGGCCTGAACGGTATCGTAAAGCGCCTGTTCCTGGACGCCGTAAAACTCAAGGTTTTCCTGGTCGATTTCCAGGCGCAGCCGTTGCGCCGGCTGGCCGAAGGAATCGTCCACGTCGACGACGAAATCGACCGCCTCGAAGGCCTTGCGGATGCGCCGGGCCGCCGTCCGGCGGGTTTCCTGGTCGGGCCCGTAGACCTCCGCCATGAGGGTGCTGAGAACGGGCGGGCCGGGCGGCACTTCGACGACCTTGATGACGGTTCCTTCGGGCGCCGGCAGGCCGGCGAGCCGGCGGCGCGCATCCAGCGCGATTTCATGGCTTTGCCGGTTGCGAAGGTCCTTGGCCGAAAGGTTGATCTGCAGGTCGCCCTGCCAGGATTCGGCGCGCAAATAGTAGTGGCGGACCAGGCCGTTAAAATTGAATGGCGCGGCGGTCCCCACATAGGCCTGCATATTGGTGAGTTCCGGCAGGTCCGCCAAGCGCGCCGCCGCCGCCATGACCACCCTTTCGGTCGCTTCCAGGCTGGCCCCTTCCGGCAGGTCGACAACCACCTGAAATTCCGATTTGTTGTCGAAGGGAAGCAGCTTTACCGTGACGTCCCTGGTCGCGAACAACGCGAAAATACCGACCGTCGCCGCGCCGACGCCAAGCAGGAAAAACCGGCTGCGCCAACGGCCAACCAGCAAAGGCGCCGCCACCCAGCGATAGAATTTGCCGAACGCTCCCGGGCCGTGATCGGCTTTCCCTTTCCCGCCGCCTTTCGCCGAGCCGCCTCGGCGCCTGTATACGAGATAAAGCAGCCATGGCGTAATCGTCATCGCGATGAAGAAGGAAAATGCCATGGCGACCGATGCGTTGGCCGGGATGGGGCTCATGTACGGACCCATGAGCCCGGAAACGAACATCATGGGCAAAAGCGCCGCGATAATGGTCAGCGTGGCGATGATGGTCGGATTGCCCACTTCCGCCACCGCGTCCACCGCCACCTCCACCATCGGCCTTTTGCCGTCCATGCGCCAATGGCGGACGATGTTCTCGATGACGACAATGGCGTCATCGACCAGGATGCCGATGGAAAAAATAAGCGCGAAGAGGGAAACCCGGTTGATGGTGTAGCCCATCATCCAGGTGGCGAAAAGGGTCACCAGAATTGTCGTCGGCACCACCACGGCGACGACGATCCCTTCCCGCCAGCCCAGGGCCAGGGTGATCAGAATGACAATGGAGATCGTCGCCAGTCCCAGATGAAACAACAGATTATCAGATTTTTCCATCGCCGTCCGGCCGTAATCCCGGGTAACCGTCACTTCGACTTCGGCGGGCAGCAACCGGCCGCGCACCGATTCAAGGCGGTCCAAAATCTGTTCCGCCACGACCACGGCGTTGGCGCCCTTTCGCTTGGCGAGGGCCAGGGTTACCGCCGGCCGCCGGTCGGAAAATCCCTGTTCTCCTTTTTCCATATGCCATACGCGGGATTCCAGCGGCTTGGCGCCGACGATCACGTTGGCCACATCCTTCACGTAAACCGGGCGCCCATCCCTGGTGGTGATCAAAAGCAACCCAACGTCCGGCACGCCAGCCAGGGTCTGCCCGGCAACGACGGAAAGAGCCTGGTCCTTGCGCCGAACCTTCCCGACGACGAAAGAGCGGTTGGCGTTCTTTATCTTTTCAATCAGTTGATTGAGCGTAACGCCGTAAAGAGACAAATTCTCCGGGATGGGTTCGATCCTGACCTGCGCCGGGCGGCCGCCGGTAATGAAGGTCAGACCCACATCATCGGCCTTGGTCAACTCATGCAGAAGTTCCTCGGCGATGTCATACAGGGCCGAATCGTTCCAACGCTGGCGATACGCCGGCCGGGCCGAAAGGGTAAGCGTAACGATGGGCACGTCATTGATGCCGCGGCCGACAATCAAGGGCACGGGAATTCCGATGGGCAAAAGCTGGAGATTGGCGCGAATTTCGTCGTGGACCCTGAGGATCGCCGCGTCTTCGTCGGTGCCGACCTTGAACCTGGCGGTGACCGTTACCCGGTCATCCTCGCTCAACGAATAGACATGCTCGACTTCGTTAATTCCCTTGACGATGTCCTCCAGGGGTTCGGTCACCAGTTCAACCGCGTCGGTCGCCTTCAGGCCATTGGCGTCGACGAAAATGTCAACCATCGGAACACTGATCTGAGGCTCTTCTTCACGGGGAATATCCATCAGGGCGATGATGCCGATGGTGACCGAGGCCAGAAGCAGCAACGGCGTCAGCGGCGAGCCGATGAATATGCGGGTCAGGGACCCGGAGATACCGGGTTTCATCAGTCCAGGCTCGGCGCGACCAGCACGTCGCCGGCCCTGATCCCGGATAGGATTTCAATGGCGCCGCCTGCCCGCTGGCCGGTCTGAACAACGATATCCCCACCGTCCTTCAGTCGGACGTAGGTCAGGCCAAAGCGGCTGAGGAGATAACCGGCCGGAACTATAAAGGTGCTTCGTTTGCCGGTGGTGACATAGACCCTGACTCTTTCGCCGACGAAGAACCCGCCCAGGCCCTCGACTTCGACATCGGCAACCACCCGTCCTTGGTCCATCTCCGGATATACCTGCTGAACGATACCGGTGCGCAAACCCCGGCCGTTGCCCGGTTCCGCATTGTCCGGGATGAGGGATTCTACCTGCACCTCATTTCCACGGCGGATAAACCGGGCGTGCCGTTCGGGCAGACGCATACGCAATACATATCCCTGAGCGGCAATGGTCGCGACCGCTTCGCCCGGCAAAATGACCGTGCCGTTCGTAATGTGGACTTTAAGCACCCGCCCATCCGCCGGAGCCCTGACGACCCCTTCCGCCTGCTGCTCGGAAATTACCCGCCGCTCGGCGATCATCGCGGCAAGGTCCCCGGTTACCACTTCCAAGTCGGATTTTGCTTCATCGAGGCGGGCTTGGGTGGTTGCGCCGGTTTGCCGTAACTTGAGGGCGCGGTTGAGCGCCGTTCGCGCCAGCGTCTCCCGCGATTCCAGCGCCTTGATTCGAGCTTTCACGGCGGCGATACGAAGGGCCAGTTTCGGATCATTGATCCGGGCAATCTGCTGGCCGGCGACAACTTCCTGCCCCTCGTCCACCGCCAATCCATGGATCGTGCCGCTGATGCGGGCCCTGGCGTCCACCACGTCCACGGACTCCACGGTCGCAAAGACCGCTTTTTGTTCATTAACGGATGTCAAGGCAACCGGGAAATCGGGCAGGCCAGCAGCGTTCGCGACCGAAACCTGCAACAGAATCCAATAGAGGAACAAAACCGCCAAGCTTGTGATTCGTTTCATACCATTTGCCCAATCACCAATTGCGGATACTGGATTTATATATTAGTTTTTTCTAAAATACCAAGCCCTCTTGGCCATATGATGCCTTTGGGCGGACGATTTTGTCACTCGAAAGTGGCCCGGCGTTCGATTACGCCCTCCGGGTCCTCGTGGATCAACACTTCGGCGTTGGGAAAGGCGGCCTCGATCTCCATCATCACCGCCTCGGCGATTTCGTGGGCCTGATTGAGGGAAATCCCGCCATCCATTTCAAGATGCAGTTGGACAAACATTTGCATGCCCGATGAGCGGGTGCGGAGATCGTGGATGTCACTTACTTCCGGGTGGGACAAGGCGATTTCGCGGATGCGCGCCCGGTCGGCGCCGGGCAGTTCCCGGTCCATGAGAAGGTTGAGGGATTGGTGGGCTATCTTCCAGGCCCCCCAGAAAATGTAGCCGACAATGGCGAAAGCGAACAAGGGGTCGGCCAGAACCCAGCCAAAGCCCGTGGCCAGAAACAAGGAAAGGATGACGCTGGCATTGACCAGCAGGTCCATCTCGTAGTGAACCGAATCCGCCCGGATGGCGACGGAGCCGGTTTTCCGCGCCACGTGTCTTTGAAAAGCGACCAGGGCAAGAGTAAGGACGATGGAAAACACCATCACCCCGTAACCAATGTCCGTATTGACGATGGCGCGGGGATTGAGCAGGCGTTCCGCCGCCTGAAGGGAAAGGAAAAACCCCGAGCCGGCAATGAACGCCCCCTGGGCCAGCCCGGCCAGGGGTTCGGCCTTGCCATGACCGAAACGGTGCTCCTCGTCGGCTGGCTGCAAGGCATGGCGAACGGCGAACAGGTTGATCAGCGAAGCCCCGGCGTCGAGCAGGGAATCAATCAGGGTGGAAAGCAGGCTGATGGAATCCGTCGCCAGCCACGCCGCAGCCTTGGCCAGGATCAGGATTGCCGCAACCGAGACCGAGGCGTAGGTGGCAAGCCGCATCAACCGGTGGGCTTGGTCCTGTGTGCCGGCGGAGTTCGCCAATGGAGCATCGGGCATGAGCGCAGTCTCAGGGATAGAGGTTTTCCGATGTCCAGCCATCTTCGACCCGGCGGTACAAAACCCGCTCGTGGAGGCGGAAGCGGCCTTCCTGCCAGAATTCGATCCGCGCTGGACAAAGCCTGAATCCAGACCAGAATTCGGGCCGGGGTACGGTGCCCAGGTTGAATTTAGCGGTAAATTCGGCGACGCGTTTTTCCAGATCGAACCGGCCTTCGAGAGGCTGGGATTGCTTGGAAGCCCAGGCGCCAATGCGGCTCATGCGGTCGCGGCTGGCGAAATAGGCGTCCGCCTCATCATCACCGATCCGGGAAACCGTCCCCTCAATGCGCACCTGCCGGGCCAGGGACTTCCAATGGAACAAAAGGGCGGCGTAGGGATTTTCCGCCAGTTCGCCCGCCTTTCGGCTGCCCAGGTTGGTGTAGAAGGTAAATCCCCTTTCGTCGGCGCCCTTGAGCAGCACCATACGCGCCGACGGCCGCCCATCCCGGGTCGCCGTGGCCAGGGTCATGGCGTTGTGATTATTGGGCTCCGCCTTTTCGGCCTCGGCCAGCCAAGTCTCGAATTTAGCGGCTAAATCCTTGCTTTTCGTGACATCCATCACATTTTTACGTTAGAATATTGACAATAATTATAGGCGATAATCATATGCGATTCTGGGGGGTGGACGGACGTTGTTATACTTCATTCGCCCGATTTTGGGCACGGTCATTTTACGCCTGGTCTTATGGCGCTGGGTGGCCAGGATAAACGCCCAAGACTGTTATTTAACTGATGAGATGACCGGAGGTCCGTAATTATGAATGTGAAACGTTTTTCAGTCGCCGCGCTGGTGGTTTTGTTCCTTGCCGGTTGCGCCGGCCAAGGCCCCAAGCAAACTGGCGGCACCCTGCTTGGGGCGGGACTGGGCGCCCTGGCCGGCTCCCAAATCGGCAGCGGCAAGGGCCAACTGGCCGCCGTGGCCATCGGCGCCGTGGCCGGCGCCATGCTTGGCGGCGAAATCGGCCGTTCCCTGGACGAAAATGACCGCCGCATGGCGTCACGGGCCCAGGCCCAGGCCCAGGCGGCGCCCATCGGCCAGACCGTTTCCTGGAACAACCCCGACACCGGCAACCGGGGCACCTATACACCGGTGCGTGACGGCACCAATACCACGACCGGCGCTTACTGCCGCGAATACCAGACAACGGTCACCGTCGGCGGTAAAACCGAAGAAGCCTACGGTACCGCCTGCCGCCAGCCGGACGGTTCCTGGAAGGTCATCCAGTAGGATTTGTTTATGCGGGGATTTGGCTGAAACCGTCAGTCACGATCCCAGCCTTGCCCATCCCGCCCGGATGGATGTCTATCCAATTGAGGGGCGAAGAACTCCCTCAGGCTCATGGACATGAGTTCTTGCTGGGCGCCGGTTGAGTTGGCCGTAATCGCCCGCAGCCGCCGGCGCCAGGGCATGGAGCCTTGTTCTCCGTCCTGGCCGGCCACATCGGCTTCCAGTCCCAGGGCCTTGAACAAGTCAAAAAGGGTGGCGCTGTCCGGGTCCCGGATCATCACCCACTTTTTTCCGCCGATGGTATCCGCATAACCGGCGGACCGTAGCCGTTCGAGAATTGCCTCCACCGCAGGCTCCCCTGATTCCGTCGCCACCGCCAGCGCCGGTGGGGTCATTCCCTTACCGGAACGGCTCGCTTCCAAAAGGGCGGCGGCCACGCCCGCGCCCAGGGCCAGCCGCTCCCCGGCTTCCAAATCCACCAGGCGCCGCCGGCCCTCGGGCCGGTTCCACACGGGCAGGGACGCCGTGATCACGGCGCCAATCAGAACCGTCGTCCAGGAAAGATAGATCCAGACCAGGAAGATGGGCACGGCGGCAAGAGCACCGTAGATGGTCTGATAGGTGGGTACGTAAATGACATAGATGCCGAAAGCCCACCGGAGAGCCGAAAACAGCGTCCCCGCGACAATGCCGCCCACGGCCGCATGGCGCCATCGCACCCGCCGGTAGGGAGCCAGTAAATAGAACAGGCCAAAGGCCAGCATGACGATCAAGGCGGGGACGGTTCGGGTCAAACGGCCAAAGAGGCCTGTGAAAGCCTCAACACCGGCGGTTTTGGTCAGCGACAGGATATAGGAGGACAGGGAGAAACTTGCCCCCATGAGCAGGGGACCCAGGGTGATGATCGCCCAGAATACCAATATTCGGGCTGCCGGCGGGCGCTTCTTGTTGACCCGGAAGATGGAATTAACGGCCGATTCGATGATCGCCAGCAACAACATGCCGGTTACCGCCAGTCCGCCAATTCCGGCCACGGTCATACCTCCGGCATTGTCGATGAAGTTGTTGAGGTGTTCCTGGACCGCACCGATGGATTCGGGAAGGAAGTTTTCGAAGATGAAGTCCTGGATCTGCTCTTCCATGTCGCCGAATACGGGAAAGGCGGAAAGCATGGCGAAAGCCAGCGCCGCCAGGGGGACCAGGGCCAACAGGGTCGTATAGCTCAGCGACGCCGCGACCCGGGGACATTGATCCTGGAGAAACCGGCGTCGTGCATACCGGGCTATGGCCCCGGCATGCTTAAGCCGGGTTACTATTTTCGATTTCGGATCCAAGCGCGTTATTCCCGCAATTGACGATTTCCACACCATCATATAAGGCAAGGGGCGCCAGCGGAATGCCCAGCTTAGATCGCCGTTCCACTGGCCTTTCGTCTGGCATACCGCTAAATTGTTAATTATGTTGTCTTTTCTTCTATGCAAATGAGGATCACATGACCACTTCGACGCTCCTGATGAACGGAAAAAGAGGCCTGATCATGGGCGTCGCCAATGAACGGTCCATTGCCTGGGGTATTGCCCGGGCCCTTTCGGATCATGGCGCCGAACTTGCCTTTACCTACCAGGGCGATGCCCTGTTGAAACGAGTAACGCCACTGGCCCAATCGATCGGCTCGGAGATAATTCTGCCCTGTGACGTTACCGACGTGGCGAGTTTGGACAAGGTGTTCGACACGGTCGGCAAAAAATGGGGGAAGCTGGATTTTGTCGTCCATGCCATAGCCTTTTCGGACAAGGAAGAACTGAAGGGCCGCTACATCAACACCACCCCATCCAACTTCGCCGCCACCATGAACATATCGTGCTACTCGTTCACCGCTGTCTGCCAGCGGGCGGCGACGTTGATGCCCAATGGCGGCAGCATCCTTACCCTGACCTACATGGGCGCCGGACGGGTGATCCCCCATTACAACGTGATGGGCGTGGCAAAAGCGGCGTTGGAAGCCAGCGTCCGTTACCTGGCCGAGGACCTCGGCCGCCAGAACATCCGCGTCAACGGCCTTTCTGCCGGTCCCATGAAAACCCTGGCGGCGTCGGGGATCGGGGACTTCCGCTATATCCTCAAGTGGAATGAACTCAATTCACCGTTGCGCCGAAACACCACCCTGGGGGACGTGGGCGGCGCCGGCACTTATCTTCTCAGCGATCTTTCCAGCGGCGTTACCGGCGAAATCCATCACGTCGATTGCGGCTATCACACCGTCGGCATGAAAGCGGTGGACGCACCCGATATTTCGACCGTGTAGGACCCATCCATGTCCGGCAATACCTTTGGCCTCCTGTACCGGGTCACCACTTTTGGCGAAAGCCACGGCCCCGCCATCGGTTGCGTCATCGATGGGGTGCCGCCGGCCATTCCCCTGACCCAAGCCCATATCCAGCACGACCTGGACCGCCGAAGGCCCGGCCAGTCCCGGCATACCAGCCAAAGGAAGGAACCGGACAAGGTACAAATCCTGTCCGGTGTTTTCGAAGGCAAGACCACCGGCGCCCCCATAGGCCTTCTGATCGCTAACGAAGACACGCGGGGCAAGGATTACGCCGACATAAAGGACAAATTCCGCCCTGGTCATGCCGATTACACCTATTTCAAAAAGTACGGCATACGGGACCACCTGGGTGGCGGGCGCGCCAGCGCCAGGGAAACGGCGACGCGGGTCGCCGCCGGCGCCATCGCCCGCCGGGTCCTGGGTGATGGCGTCACCATCCGCGGCGCCCTGGTGCAGATGGGTCCGCACCGGATCGACAGAACCCGATGGGACTGGGACCAATGCGGCGAGAACCCCTTTTTCTGTCCCGACCCGGCCATGGCCGGGGAATGGGAAACCTTCCTGGACGGCATCCGGAAAGCGGGAACCAGTACCGGGGCGGTAATCGAAATCGTGGCGGCGGGTGTCGAGCCCGGGTTGGGGGCGCCTGTTTTCGATCGCCTTGATGCGGACCTGGCGAAGGCCCTGATGAACATTCCCGCCGTCAAGGGGGTGGAAATCGGCGCCGGCTTCCAGGCCGCATCCCTTCGTGGGGATGAAAACGCCGATGAAATGCGAATGGGCGAAGATGGCCAGGCCGGCTTTCTTTCAAATAATGCCGGCGGCGTGCTGGGCGGCATCAGCACCGGCCAAGACATCATCGCCCGCTTCGCCGTCAAGCCCACCAGTTCCATCGCCACCCCCAGGCGGACCGTCACTACCACCGGCGAAGATACGGATATTGTCACCAAGGGCCGCCACGATCCCTGCGTGGGCATTCGGGCCGTCCCCGTGGGCGAGGCCATGGTCGCCTGCGTGCTGGCCGATCACCAGTTGCGCCACAGGGCTCAATGCGGCGGGTAACCAGGCGTTAACCAGTAGTAATCTATAGTTTTTTTTAGCATCCTTGCGGATACTGGATACTCGGCCTACAAAAAAAACCGGCTGGCCGTGGCGCCGTGGGCGAGGCTGGTCTCAATGAACCCGAACGAAGGATTTTTTGCGATGAAAATGCCAACGAGCGTCATGGCCCTCGCCGCCTGCCTGGGCCTCGTAACCGCGAATGCCCCCGCCCAGGTCAGCGCCCAAGCGGGGATCACCGTCGGCGTGCTGAAATGCGAAAATGTTTCCGGTGGTGTAAACCTTTTGATCCATTCGGTGCAGAACGTTGAATGCGTGTTCACGAGTCCCGCCGGTTCCGAGCGTTACCGGGGCGAAACGGGCATTGGCCTGGGCATCGACCTGCAATGGGACAAGAGCAAAAGGATCGCCTACACGGTCTTTAGCGCCACCAAGGACATCGGCATCGGCAACCATCCCCTTGCCGGAAAGTACACCGGCGCCAAGGCCTCCGTCGCGGTTGGGGCTTCGGTCGGAGCACAATTGCTGGTGGGTGTCGGCAACAAGCACATCTCCCTTCAGCCTCTGGCCCTTGAAACGGGCACCGGATTGGGCGCCGCTGCGGGAATTGGTTATTTGTACCTGGAACCGGCACGGTAATTACGGCCCCCTTCAAATCCGCGCCACGCACCTGTTGATGCAAAAGGCCGAGGCGATTCTAGCCGCCTCGGCCTTTTTTTGCTTAAAAACAAAGGATTAATATATTTACATATTTTTAATGGTATATTATATTTTATTTGACTTTTTTTCTGTAGTTTATATTATTAAACCCTTATCCATTGTGTTGTATATAATTTCCAGGCCGAATCCATGCTTGCACCCAAGCCCTCGGATCCCATCGAAACCGGAGCTTTAGCCGTCCCTCTCCCGGCCGGCGATCACACGGTGCCTTCCACCGACCCGTCAACCGCCGAGCGCTGGTTCAGGAGTGGTAATGCCCTGCTGGTCGATGTGCGGGAAGCCGATGAATTCGCCGAAGAACGCATCCCCGGTTCCCTGCTCATGCCCATGTCCTATTTCGACGCCGAGTTTTTCCCGCAATTGCCCTGCATGAAGACGGTATTGCTTTGCCTTTCCGGAAAGCGGTCCAACGCCGCCGGCAAGCAGCTTATCGAGGCCGGTTTCGAGAACGTATTTCAAATCGAGAACGGGCTTGTGGGCTGGAAGGAAGCCGGCCTGGAAACCGAGCTATAGGGCGAATGCCAAGGAGGACCGGAATGACCGGCAAAATCACCCCCATCCGGGAAGTCATCGAAGCCGACCCGGCGACCGTCAACCGCTGGCTCGCCAACGATGAAGCCATCCTGATCGACGTTCGTGAAACCTCTGAATACGAGCAGGAACATATCCCCGGTTCGGTGCTGGTTCCGTTGTCCGTGTTTGAACCGGACCTGTTTCCCCGCATCCCGGCGAAGAAGGTGGTTTTCCATTGCGCCATCGGCAAGCGGTCGGCGGCGGCGGGCAAACAGCTTCTCAAGGCGGGACATACCCGGGCCATCAACCTGAGCGGCGGCATCAAGGCGTGGAAGGAAAAAGGATTCGCCACGGAAGTTCAGTTCGTTCCGCCGACGGAAATTCAGGAGCTGCCCCGGTTGTCGGCGCTGGGCGACCTGTTCGACGCCCGCCTGACCGGCGGCAAGGTGGATGAAACAAACCTGCCCCATCCCCATCCCGGAGTGGTCCTGCAAGAAAAATTCCTTGCCCCCCTTGGCCTTTCCCAGGCCAGCCTGGCCAGGGCGGTTCATGTCTCCGCCCGGCGAATTAACGAGATCATTCGCGGCCGCAGGTCCGTAAGCGTGGATACAGCCATGCGCTTCGCCCGCTATTTCTCGACCTCGGAAGAGTTCTGGCTGCGCCTGCAGATGGAATTCGATCTTGAAGCGGCGCGGCGTGTTTCCGGGCGCCGGATCAAGCGCGAAGTCCATTCCCGCAAGGCCGCCGCCTAGTAGCGCTCCGTTTCCAACCGGGCGGCGATCAGGAACTCCTTGTTGCCTTCCGGCCCGGTGATCGGGCTTTCGGTAATGCCCCCGACCCGCCAGCCCATTCGGTCCGCCAGCCAGCCGCTTACCTTGCTGCATACTTCTTCGTGCAGGGCCGGGTCCCGCACCACGCCGCCCTTCCCGACGCGGCCCTTACCCACCTGGAACTGCGGCTTGATCAGGGCGATGAGCCATGCGCCCGGCGCCGCCAGGGCCATGGGCGCGGGTAAAACGGTTTCCAGGCCGATGAAGCTGGCGTCACAAACGATCATCTGCACCGGTTCGGGAATCAAATCCACCTTCAGGGAGCGGGCATTGGTCTTTTCCAAAACAACCACCCGGCCGTCATTTCTCAGTTTCCAATCGAGCTGGCCCTGCCCCACATCGACGGCGTAAACCCGCAACGCACCGCGGTTTAGAAGCACGTCGGTAAACCCGCCGGTGGAGGCGCCCACATCCAGGCAGACCAGCCCGGTCGGATTAATTTTGAAATAATCCAGGCCGTGCGCCAGCTTTACACCGCCCCGCGATACCCATGGATGGTCCCGGCCCTTGACTTCCAGGTCCACATCCCGCGCGACCTGCTGGCCCGGCTTATCGAGACGCCGGGTCCGGCTGAACACCGCCCCGGCCATGATCAGGGCCTGGGCGCGGGTCCGGTTTTCCGCCAGTCCCCGTTCAACCAGCAGCACATCCAGCCGGACCTTGTTCAATTTGGCCATTCAGATAAAGAAGGGCGTCCAGCCCCCGGACCAGCCGGTTGCTCCGGCGACACATACTTTCATGGACATTTCCAATGGCCCCGGAAATCAACGGGAGGCTGGATTTTTCCGCTTTTTATGCCCTGTTATGCCCTGGCTGGCTCCGCCGCTTCGGCGGACGGCTCCTCGCCGATGCCCAGTGCGCCGAGAGCGGTGGCAACGATAGCGGACGCTGATAGGCCGGCGGCTTCGTACTGGACCTTGGGTGCATCATGATCGATGAAGCGGTCGGGAAACGCCATCGGCCGGAATTTCAAATTACCATCCAACAGGCCTTCGCCAGCCATGAACTGCATGACGTGAGCGCCAAAACCGCCGGGGGATCCTTCTTCTATGGTAATCATCACCTCATGGCCGGCGGCCAGTTCGCGGATCAGGTCCTCATCCAATGGCTTGGCGAAACGGGCGTCGGCGACGGTGGTTGAATATCCCTTGGCGGCCAGGTCGTCAGCCGCGGCCAAGGCTTCCTGCAGACGGGGGCCAAGGCTGAGAATGGCGACCGCGCCGCCCTCGCGCAGGACGCGTCCCTTGCCGATGGGCAGGGGACGGCCCTCCGCCGGCAGATCAACGCCGGCCCCTTCGCCCCGGGGGAAGCGGATGGCGCTGGGGCCATCATCGAAAGCCGACGCCGTAGCCACCATGTGGATCAATTCCGCCTCGTCGGACGGGGCCATGATCACCATGCCCGGAAGACAGGACAGATAGGCAAGATCATAGGCGCCGGCATGGGTCGCGCCGTCGGCGCCCACCAGTCCGGCCCGGTCCAGGATTAAGCGTACGGGCAGGTTTTGGATGGCCACATCGTGAACCACCTGATCATAAGCCCTTTGCAGGAACGTGGAATAGATGGCGACAAAGGGCTTGTAGCCTTCCGTCGCGAGGCCGGCGGCGAAAGTCACCGCGTGTTGTTCCGCGATACCCACGTCAAAAAACCGCTGTGGAAAATTCTTAGCGAAAAGATCGAGTCCCGTGCCCGATGGCATGGCGGCGGTGACGGCGATAATGCGGCCGTCCTTTTCCGCTTCCTTGTTCAGGGCGCCGGAAAAAATATTGGTATAGGACGGCGCGTTGCTTTTCGCCTTGACCAGTTCCCCGGTAATAACGTCGAACTTGCCGACGCCGTGATATTTGTCAGGGGATTCCTCGGCCGGTGCATAGCCATGTCCCTTTCGCGTCACCACGTGCAGAAGAACCGGCCCCCTGTCTTCCAGGTCGGCGTCACGGACATTTTTCAGCACCGGCAGCAAGTGGTCCAAGTTGTGGCCGTCAATCGGCCCGATATAATAGAAACCCAGTTCCTCAAACAACGTGCCGCCGGTGACGAGGCCACGGGCAAATTCCTCGGCCCGCTTGGCCGCTTCCTCGAAACGCCGGGGAAACACTTTTGCCATCTCTTTTCCCAGGTGCCGAAGCGAGCGGAAAGATTTGGAGGAAATCAATCGCGAAAGGTAAGCGCTCATGGCGCCGACGGGCGGCGCGATGGACATGTCATTGTCGTTGAGGATGACGATCAGGCGGGAATCCATGGAGCCGGCGTTATTCATCGCCTCATAAGCCATGCCGGCGCTCATGGCGCCATCGCCGATCACCGCGATCACATGATTGTCGCCGCCCATCAGGTCGCGGGACACCGCCATGCCAAGACCAGCGGAAATGGAAGTGGAACTGTGCCCGGCGCCGAAGGCGTCGTATTCGCTTTCCGAGCGCTTGGTGAATCCGGAAAGGCCGCCCCCTTGGCGCAGAGTGAGCATGCGGTCCCGCCGGCCGGTCAGGATCTTGTGAGGATAAACCTGATGGCCGACATCCCAGATCACACGATCCTCGGGCGTATCGAAGACGTAGTGCAGCGCCACGGTCAGTTCGACAACACCCAGGCTGGCGCCAAGGTGGCCTCCGGTTATGGATACTATACGCACCGTTTCCTGCCGCAATTCATCGGCAAGCTGAGATATCTCGGCATTGGTGAAGCCGCGTATGTCAGCCGGGCGCTTGACGGTATCAAGCAGCGGTGTATGAGGATTATCGGTCAAATGACATGTCCTTTTCCGGCCCGATCCCGGCCGCTGGCAGACATCAGGCCCGCCGGTTTACCACGAATCGCGCCAATTCCCGTAGAGGGTCGGCCTTTTCTTCGAATATTTCAAGGTGTTCAACGGCCTGATCGCCAAGTAAGTCGGCCTGGGTCCGGGCCTGTTCGACCCCCAGGAGGGAGACGAAGGTGGCCTTTCCCGCCGCTTTGTCCTTACCGGTTTTCTTGCCCACGGTTTCCTCATCGCCCTCTTCGTCCAGCAGATCGTCGATGATCTGGAAGGCCAGCCCCAAATCATGGGCATAGGCGTGCAGGGCGTAACGGGCTCCCTTCGAGGCCTTGCCCAGAATAGCGCCGGATTCGCAGGAAAAGCCAATCAATGCACCGGTTTTCAGCCGTTGCAGCCGGGTAACCTCGGACACGCCCAGGTCAACTTTTTCGGCCATCAGGTCCAGCGCCTGCCCCCCCACCATGCCTTCGTCCCCGGCGGCCCGCGCCAATTCGGTTACCAGTTCACAGCGCACCCGGGCGTCGGGATGGGTGGCTTCGCCGCCCAGAACCTCAAAGGCCTTGGTCAACAAAGCATCCCCGGCAAGTATGGCCGTGGCTTCATCAAATTTAATGTGGCAGGCGGGTTGCCCCCGCCGCAGGTCATCATTGTCCATGGCCGGCAGGTCGTCATGAACCAGGGAATAACAATGGATCATTTCCACTGCGGCGGCGACACGGTAGGCACAGGATTCATCGACACTGAACAACCGGGCAGCAGCCACCACCATGAACGGGCGAACCCGCTTCCCACCGCCCAAGGCGGAATAGCGAATGGCTTCCATCAGGCGGGCTTCCGGCGATTCACTGGCCGGTAACAGGCGGTCCAGGGCCCTGGTAACGGCGCCGGCGTTTTCTTCCAGGGATTGTCTGAAGTCGGTCAAGCTCACTCCATGCCGGCGGCTTCAAGGCCGGCGGGGCCGTCCGGGCCGAGAACGACTTTTTCGATGCGTGTCTGGGCTTCCTGCAGCTTGGCTTCGCAATGCCGCTTTAACGCGGCGCCCCGTTCATAGGCCTCGATGGCCTCGTCCAGCCTGCCGGCCCCTTCCTCCAGCCGACGGACTATAGCTTCCAGCTCCGAAAGGGCGTCTTCGAAACTCAATTTGGCGATATCGGGCGGGATGGATTTGCCGGCCATGGGATATCCTTGTGTTCGGCCCAAAAAATGGCCCCGGCGGGGCTTTATCATTGATCCTTGGTATACGCAGCCCAGGATGCCAGGGCAACCGCCAAACCCCTATTATCACAACCTTTCGTTCAACGGATCCCGTCAACGATCAATGAGCACCCGAACGTGGGCGGCGGCGCTTTCGGCCAGGGCCGGCAAGTCGTATCCCCCTTCGAGCACGGAAACCACCCGGTCAGAACAGCAATCCCCGGCAACGGCAAGCAGTTCCCGGGTGACCCAGGCAAAATCCTCCGTCACCAGATTAAGCTGGCACAAGGGGTCCCTGATATGGGCGTCGAACCCGGCGGAAATCATCAACAGGTCCGGGGCGAATTCGCCAAGGGCCGGAAGGATGCGGTCCCGGTAGGCGGCGCGAAAGCGATCCGAACCGCTTCCCGGTTCAAGTTCGACGTTGACGATGTTGCCGTGGAGGCCGTGTTCGTATTCAGCTCCGGTCCCCGGATAGGCCGGCGACTGGTGGGACGAGGCGTAAAACAAACCCCGGTGGCGGTCCGCCGCCGACTGGGACCCGTTACCGTGATGCACGTCGAAATCAACGATCGCGACCTTTTCCACGCCATGCGCTTCCATGGCCTGCAAGGCGCCAATGGCTACATTGTTGAAAAAACAAAAACCCATGGCCTGTTCGGCTTCAGCGTGATGACCGGGCGGGCGCACGGCGCAGAAGGCGTTTTGGCCTTGCCCGCCGATGACCGCGTCAACGGCGGCGGTCACCGCGCCAGCGGCATGCAGCGCCGCATCCCCCGAAGCCGGCGACAGGGCCGTATCCGGGTCCAGGTGAACTTGCCCGGACTGGCGAGACCGGGGCACCTGTCGCAAAACATTTTCCACGTAAGAAGCCGGATGGACCCGTTCAATCTGGAAAAGTTCGGCTTTCGGCGCCTGGTGCCGGTCCAGGGCGTCGAATTCATCGGCTTCCAGCGCCGCAAGAACGGAACGAAGGCGGTCCGGCCTTTCCGGATGGCCGGGTCCAGGGTCATGCTCAATACAAATCGGATGGGTATAAAACAGGGTAGTCATGGGCCAAACGCCTGCCGAATTGGGTAGCCCATTCTGGGCAAAGCACCGGGCAAAATCCACCGCTCCTTGGTATTAGTCGTTTACGGGGCGGGGGCCGGCCCGCCGGATGGTTCGGTAGCGGTCAACTGGCGCAGGTATTCGACCAGATGGGCCAATTGCACAGCGTCGGGAACCCGCTGAAGGGGCATTTTGGTTCCTGGCAGGAATTGGTCCGGCCCATCCCGGAAAAGGGTCGTCAGGGTTTTGGCATTCCACTCGAAGTCCCGATTGTTGAGGGCGGCCGAATACCGGTAGCCGGGAACCGACCCTGCCCGGCGGCCAAACAGCCCGGCCAGATGCGGACCCGAACGGCGGCGGCCGTTTTCCCTGAGGGAGTGGCACTTGGCGCATTTCTTGTACAAGCCGGCGCCCGGATGATTGCTGACCAGCCAGGGCTTGGGCTCGGTATCATTTTCGATCGGTATTCCGATGCGGTCACCGGTGTCCAGGTGCCAGACCCTAGCCGTTTCGTCGGAGCTGGCGGTGAGCGCGAAACGCCCATCAGGACTAAACCGAACCGCCCAGATCATACTGTCGTGCGCCCGGATGGTGCTGATCAGCCGGTTTCGCCGCAGGTCCCACTGGTTGACCATCCCATCGGCGCCAGCGGAAAGCGCCGTACGGCCATCGCTGGAAAAGGCGACCGCCAACACGGCTTTGTCCGTATTCCCGAAGACCGCGATCTGTTTTCCTGTGCCCAGGTCCCACAGCCGCATGGTCTTGT
>JAJRSS010000271.1 GCA_024278615.1 Alphaproteobacteria bacterium | reverse complement strand
TCGGATAACGCAGGCCCTTGCGCTCGTACAGGCCTCGGTTCTTGCCAGTCCACATAGCCACCTCCCGAAAAACGAATCAGTGGCCACAACAGAATCATAAATGATTCACCCAAAGCAACTTTTTCCCGGACAGACACTGAGCGCAATGGTTATGGGAGCGGTTTCATCAACGAACTGACTTCCATATTGGTGGGCGACTTTATCAAGGCTGATATGGGCTTTAAGGCATATTTACAGGAAATCGATTTCCGGGAATGAGCGCCGAACATATCAACAAACCACCGGCATCCGTCCAAAAAAGTGACCCATCCTGCGACCATCCTGAAAGGACGGGGGGTGTGAATCAACGAGATACTGAGAAATGCTGGACTTTGACTTCGAATCCTCCCGCCACGGCCAAATTTGATTTTCCCTGATGCTCGGGCTTCATAAAACCCCTTCCCCGCAACGCCGTTCGACGAAGGGGAGCGCCGGATCGATATCACCCGCCGGTAGGCTGCGGAATTCTCAGCTTTGGAAAAAGTCGAACCGAAGGCTCAGTTGACGGCGGTATCTTTCCAGGCCGCCCGCAGCCGCTTGGCATTCCGCTTGAACCAATCGTTGATGCCGACGGTTTCGTACTCACCCGTGGCCACGTATTCAAACACCCCCAGGAAGATGGGCGGGTCGGCGTAGCCGGGCATGCGGAAGGCTTCCTTGCCGGCTGGTTTACGGTACTCCAGGGTCGGCGTGCCGCTGACCCGGTGGCGGCGGGCCAATTCCTCTTCGGCCATGTCCTCGCCGTCGAAATCCCTGAACGCGCGCTCACCCCACATGTTCATCTGGACCACGTAGAAATTCTTTTGGATGTAATCGGCGATACGGGGGATTTGAAAATTCACATTGTGCATTTCGGCGCAGTATACGCACCCCAACTGCTCCCACATGAGGACAAGGATTTTACCTTCGGCCTTGGCCAGGGCAAGATCCTTGTTCAGGTCAAGGGTGGTGACCTTCTGCCACGGCTGCATATGGAAACCTTCCGCAGCCATCCGCGGGTCCACATCGGCCGCCGCCTGGGCGAGCGAGAGCGGGGCGGCAAGCGCCAAGCCGGTTAAGATCACCCCGATCAGGATCGCCTTCAGATAACGGCGGAACGCCATGCCCGTACTCCACTTGTTGCCATGCGCATGTTCAATGCTCAGGCCGCCTCAAGAGACGATGGCCGGGCCTCGGCGGCCCGGTCATGTCGGCTCTTCGCTCGAACGTTCGTCTAAGGCCGCACGTAGGACCAGCCCTGTTCCTGGCGCTCCATCAGCCAGATCACCCCGGAGGGGATTTCCTCGGCTTCCGAAACCAGGGTGAACGCACCTTTCTTGGCCATCTTCTTCATGGTGTTGCCGCAGGCCTTGAAGGAAATATTGTCGAAGTTCTGGCCGAAGCTCCTGATACGGTCCTTGACCGGTGAGGTGTCGGCGCGCAGCATGTGGAGGCCGGGACCGTAGGCGACGATTTCAATTTGCACTTCCTCGCCTTTTTCCTTGTAATACGCGTCGACGTTGGCGGCGTTGTTCATGGCTAGGTTCATGCGCGACTTGTCGTTTTCGTCCACATGGATGACCAGGCGGTGGTTGCCGTCACCGGCTGCCTGGGCGGGACTAAGGGGGGCGAGCAGGGTAAAGAGCGCCAAGGCCGCCGCAATGGGTGTGAAGTAACGTTTCAGCATGAAATCAGTCTCCCCAATTTTCTGTCGTTAATTCATTGGAACCTGTTATCGGGCCAGTGACCGTTATGCGCCAACCGAAGGGCGCACGCGCCGCCCGTTTCCCAGGGGATCATATATGAAGGAAACGCCATATACACGGGTGGACGAATTCACAACTGCGTGAAACTCGCGTGTGCGAGCGGTGAGAAACGGTGTGCCGGCGGGGGAATAATCACCCTCGATCTCCGGCGTCAATCCGGCTTTACCTTAATGAAGCACCGCGCATTTTACCGCCAGCCGGTGGATTTCCTGAGGTCGACCAGTTGTGACAGACGTTCTTGCCACATGGCCAGGTCTTCCGGGTCGGCATCCTCGTCGTCGGTTTTAATCAATTCCCGGTGCATGGCGATCTGATCCTCGACGACGCCGATGATCTCCGCCAAGTGGTTTTCCGAAATGGCGTTGATGCCCACCTTGCCGTCGAAAAGCATGTCGGCGCGGGCCATGGGGGAAAGCTTGTCCACCTTCTTTTCCAGCGCCACCCAGTGATCGTACCAGGTATCGTAAATGGAATCGCCGTCCCCCGGGGGCTGTCCTTTCCGCTCCGCGTCCAGCTTGCCCATGATGGTCAGAAATTCGTGAACCGTGATTTCAAGCTTGTTTGCCACGTTACGCCTTTCGTTCTTCCGGTTGCCAAGTTCCCGCCAGAAACCTATGGGATGATCGGGGCCAAGGCAAATGGCCCGCTGGCGCCGGTCAGCGTTGTTCCATGTATCCATCCCGCGTTTGCGGCAATCGGCGGCCCAGGATCCGCCCGGCGATGACCGTCCGCAGAATCTGCGCCGTGCCGCCGCCGATGGTGAACATGCGGGCGTCCCGCACCATGCGCTCCAGGGGCAGGTTGCGGGAATACCCGGCGGCGCCGAAAACCTGCAGGGCGTCGTTGGTTACCCGGATCGCCATTTCCGCGGTAAACACCTTGGCCCGTGCCGCCTGCAACATATCGGGAAATTCGCCGGCGCTGCAATTCGCCGCCTTGTGAACCAGCAGGCGGGCGGCTTCCAGTCCCGTGTCCATGTCCGCCAGCATCCATTGCAGGCCCTGAAATTCGCAGATGGGGCGGCCGAACTGCCTTCGCGTCTGGGCATAGTCGAGTGCCAGGTCATAAGCTCCCTGGGCGATGCCGAGGGCCACCGTGGCCGCCCCCACCCGCTGTGCGTTATAGGCGTTCATTAACCCGGCGAAGCCCCGTTTCAGTCCTTGCGGCGGGACCAGGATCATGTCCTCGCTGACTTCCAGGTCGTCGAAAATAATTTCCGTTTCCGGGATGCCGCGAAGTCCCATGGACGGTTCCCGGGCGCCGATGATCAGGCCCTTGGGCGTTTGCGCTTCGGCGTCGCGGACGGCGATGAACCCGGCGATGCCTTTCTCTTCGTTGCCGTCGAATACCCGGGCGAAGATCAAGTGCAGCCGGGAAACGCCGCCGCCGGTAATCCAGTGCTTGTTTCCGTTTATGATGTAACGGTCGCCCTTCTTGTCGGCCCGGGTGGTCATTTCCGATGCGGCGCTGCCGGCCCCCGGTTCGGTGATGCAGATGGCCGGCTTGTCGCCCGACAGCACCAGCCCGGCGGCCAGTTTCTTCTGCTCGTCCGATCCATACTTGAGGATGGCGCCGATGACGCCCATGTTGCCTTCGACGACAATACGGGCAGTGACGCCGCACACCTTGGCGATTTCCTCCACCACCAGCAACGCGTCCAGGCAACCGAGGCCCAGGCCGCCCAGTTCCTCGGGAACGGTCATGCCCATGTAGCCGGCCTGGGTCAGTATCCGTACATTGTTCCAGGGGTATTGTTCGCTGCGGTCCAGTTCCGCCGCCCCGGGGGCGAACTCCTTCTCCGCCAATTTGCGGGCCTGGCGTTGCAGTTCTCTTTGAATCTCGCTCAGTTCAACCATGGGTCCATTTCCGTTCCTTAAACGATCCCCGCCCGGCGCAACGCCGCGATCCGGTCATCATCCATATTTAAAAATTCCTTCAGCACTTCATCCGTGTGCTGGCCCAGGGTGGGCGGTGGGCGGCGGTAGGCGGGCGGCGTGCCTGACATCTTAATCGGGTTGCCGATAAAATGCACCGGCTCATCCCCGGCCAAAGGATGGTTCATGGCGATTTCCATTTGCCGGTGGCGCACCT
>JAJRSS010000270.1 GCA_024278615.1 Alphaproteobacteria bacterium | reverse complement strand
GGCTGACATGGGTGCTTGAGCGCATCGCCGAGCACAAGATTAATCGCATCGACCAATTGTTGCCCTGGAATTACGCCAAAGAAACGGCCTGATCAGACCCCAATCAAATACAGCGGGGCGGGTTCACCGGACGGACACGGATCTTGATTAGGCAACGAGATGTTTTTCGATAGAGCGCCATTTTTTCCGTATGGCGGAGGGCGCGGACGGGATGCCATTGAACGCATCGGCGGCTCGCAACCGCACCCGTACCATCCAAGCCAGCAACATTTCCCAAGGTAGCCGGTTGTTGGATAATCCTTTCCTTCACCGCTTAAACAACAGCAGCCTAAATACCGATGAGGCGGAGAGGCGATTCATCCCATTAGCCCAGTGGCGGTGGATACCGGGTCGACCTACATCTGGTGTTTCTTGAAGAATATACCGTTTGCCGTTTGCAGCTCACGAATATAACGGACGATCTTGGCTATTTCTCTTTCTTTGGCTTGAGGTTGTGGCGGCATATTTCCAAACCTCCAGTGGTGACTTTTAACCCCCGTCTTCGCGGCAAGGAAGAACGCCTGGTCGGCATGGTGTCCCGGGTTGTATGTGTCGTACACCAGGGGCGGGCCTTGTTCGGTGCCTGCCCCGTTTTCCCCGTGACATGCGGCGCAATAGTCGTCGTATTTCTTCTTGCCGGCAAGCGCCGTCGTTGAAAGCTCCGGTACCCTTACGCTGACGATGACGGCATTGGCCGGGGATGCGTCAAAGCGATAGATTGCCAACCCGAGTCCCAGGATCAAAAACGTGGTGACGCCGATCGCCGGTAGGTTTTCAGAAATCTTCATCGCTTCGAATTTCTCCCATCAAATACATATAACCAGGCGTCCCAATATCCGTCTTACAGAACAACGTTCTGAAAGAAGGGGAATGTTTGCAACATCCAAGTGCCGACGGAAGTCAGGTATCCAGTAATCATCGCAATCCCAACAACGACCAGCAGGCCGCCCGCCGAGGCCTGTAGAGGGCGTCCGAATCTGCGCAGCGTCTTCATGCTGTTCATGAAGCGGTCGGTGAACGCCGCCACCAGCAGGAACGGGATGGCAAGGCCCATGGAATAGATGGAGAGCAGGGCGATGCCGTCGCCCACTCCCATGGTCGTCGCGCCGAGGGTCAGTATGGCGCCGAGGATGGGACCAATGCACGGGCTCCATCCGAAGGCGAAGGCCGTACCCATCAGGAAGGCTCCCGCCGGTCGGCCTCTCTTGGTCGGGGTCGTAAAGCGCCAATCCCGGTTGATCCAGTTGAAGCGCAACAGTCCCATCATGTGCAGCCCGAATAGGACAACGATGGTGCCGGCGATATAATTGGCTTCATAGAGGTATGACCGAAAGAAGCCACCAATCAGGGACGCGCCCGCCCCCAGCGTGATGAACACCACCGAAAACCCGCTAACGAAAAAGGCGCTCAACCAGATGGCGGACAGGCGTTCCCGCGACCGTCGTTCTTCGACAAGATCATCCAGGGACTGTCCGGCGACGTAAGATACGTAACCGGGCACCAACGGCAGGACACATGGCGAAAGAAACGAGACGATACCGGCAAGAAATGCCGCCAAAATTCCAATTCCAGCGATCTCCGGCATGATTCAGTCCTTCACCCGGGCCGAAAGCCCATGCTCAATACTTGCGTTATAAAAGCGTCCCGGCATGCAACTCTCCGAAGAGGAATTCTACCGCCATCATTTGCAATTCATATGGCGTGAACCCTGGCAAGCCAGGCTGCGAAAACTCCACAGGCTCTTTATATAGGTAACGATATCCTTGGCCTCCTCACGGGAGAGGTTGTCCTTCTGGCCAATCATTCTTTCATTCCTTGGCGAGCCCGTGAGAATGGTTTCCACCAGGCCCTGGTCGGAGTGGTGCCAGCCGTGGGCGGAGTCATCCAAGGGAGGCGCAACGAAACCAAATTCGTCTTTCGCATACATGTCCTCCGGCCTTTCTCCCACGCCCCGGATGCCGTGGCAGGTCTGGCAGGTTTCCTCGAACAGCTTTCGTCCCCGGGCGATGGTCTTTGGCGTCGCTCTTTGACTGCCCTCGAAACTGGTCCAGGTCCTGCCACCGTCCTTGCTGGCCATCACCGCGCCGGTGTCCGCCACTCCGTAAAGCCGGCCGGGGAAGCTGGGATCGACTTTCAGATCGACAAGGAACCGATCGTTGAAATCTTTGGATACCGTTTTCCATTCCAAGTTCGGCTCCTTTGCCGAAACAAGACCCACTCCATAAATGAAGGCGTAAAGACTGCCATCCGCCGCCGCATGAACCATAGTGGCGGGCTGCCGAACAAGGTATCCCAGACTCCACGTCTTTCCGCCATCCCGGCTGACATACAGCCCCTGGCGGGTGGCGGCGTAAAGCGTGTCCATATCCTGGGCCGAGGCGGCGAAATCAAAGGTTTCGCCCGGAAGCATCCCACCGGTCTTCCATGAGCGGCCTCCGTCACGGCTGACCTGAAGTGCGCGATTGATGCCAAATACCACATTCGGGTCAATTCTGCTTATTGCCATGGCATGGAAATCACGAGAGCCATTGCTATCTTCCGCCAACCGTTCCCAGCTTCGGCCGCCATCGTCCGAACGGATGATGCCAAGATTGCCACCTTTCGCCAAGTGTCCACTGGAGAGGAAGATATCCGGGTTGGTGGGGTGAACCGAGAACCCCTCAAAATCATCGGCATCTTTGGAAAGGCGGGTAACAGGGCCATCCGGTCCAGCCAGAAAGAGCCCTTGGTGTGTTGCCAGCAATAGTTTTCCTGGGTCATTTTCCGATACGGCTATGGCGTGGACATTTTGGACCTCGTTCAGGGAGGCAATATCAGCGGCGATTGCACTCGACCCCATCGCCGCCCAGGCAACAAAGGCGTAAATAGCCACCAGTGGCCGTTTTCCTATAGGTCTCACCTTGCTCGCTCCTCTATTTCTTATCGCGCTTTCGTCTTGTCTTGACACTAAACCCATCTATTCGAGGGAGCAGCCCTGCTTAACCACATTCCAACAGCGATGCCTATTCGGCCGCTTGCTGTAGCTCTTCGACGAGGGGAAGGATCTTTTCTTTCAACAGCTTCTCACTTATAGCGCCGATGTGCTTGTAGGCAATCCGTCCCTTCTTGTCGACGATGAAAGTCTCGGGAACGCCGTAAACACCCCAGTCGATAGCCACGCGACCGTTGATATCGGCGCCAGTACGCACATAAGGGTCACCCAGCCCATCCAGCCACCCCTGGGCATCATCCGGCTTGTCTTTATAATTTAGACCATGAATAGGAACAATACCGCTCCGGGACAGTCCCATGAGTAAGGGGTGTTCGGCGCGGCATTCCACGCACCAGGAGGCAAAGACATTTACCAGGGAAACCTCGCCCTTGAGGTTGGTATCGGACAGGCCCAGCGTACGGCCCTGTACGGGCGGCAGATCGAACTGGGGCACCGGCTTTCCAACCAGCACGGTGGGGATTTCCCGCGGGTTCAGGGTCAGGCCGATAGCGAACGTCACGGCCAGTAAAGCAAAAACCAATAACGGGATGGCATAGATTCGGGGCATGCCTTTCCGCTGCAATGTGGAAGCATTGTCGGTTCCAACTGGAGAAGATTCAGTGTTGCTCATCACGGACTCCTAAATACTGGCGCCATAATTTGACTTTACCGCTGTACCATGCCCCCACAGCCGGGTCGAGCAAGGCGCTGTGCTTTCGGCGCTGCTTCCCGAAGAACGGGTGCAGAATCCATGGGTACTGGCCGGGCATGCGTGGCGTACTGCTCATGGTGGTTTTCCCTTGACCGTCCGATTCGACTTCACCCGATCCGAACCATCGTTTCGCTGACAAAAGCGTAATCCGGCAGGTCGAGATTCCGCGGTGCAGGTCCCTTGCGGATGCGGCCCGAGGTATCGTAGTGGGATCCATGGCAGGGGCAGAACCAGCCACCGTAGTCGCCTTTCGGGTCGCTGGGCCGCTGGCCAAGTGGAATACAACCCAGGTGGGTGCAGATACCGATGACGATCAGCCATTCGTCCCGCTGGACCCGGGCGCTATCCGGTTGGGGATCGGGAAGCTCGACGTTATCATCGGCGTCCGCCTTGGCAATTTGTTCAGGCGTTCGATGATCAATGAAGACCGGCTTGCCACGCCATACGACGGTAATCCGCTGTCCGGGTTTAATCGGCTCAATATCGACTTCTGTATTGGAGAAGGCCAATACATCGGCTGCGGGGTTCATGCTGTCGATGAACGGCCAAGCGGCGAGACCGGCCCCGGTGGCCGCCATCGTTGCCGTGGCGATGAGAAGAAAGTCGCGGCGGGTTTCGTCATCGCCCGATGCCGGGATGGTGTTGATATGTTCAGCCATCGCCGCCTATCCGCTTCGTCTGATCGTTCCGGCCAACATGACGGCGGGAATCAATGAAAGGTGGGAGGCCGCACCGTGGACTCGAGGCAACCTGACGGTAAGGTTTGTGTTTTTTAGGGGGTAAAACGACATTCCAACAATTGCCTTTGGTCGTAGCGCGGCCTCCTTTGGGAGAGCCTGTTGGTAGGGGAGCAGGCCTCCCTCGGTGTTCCAAGATCCTTATTTAACCGCATCCCCTATACTGAAGTTTGTCGACCTACACTTTTTTTGTGACAATGTTTGACAAGCACCGGGAGGGACAATTTTTGATACAAAATTCCCTTATTTCTGCGGCTTTCAGTCTCCGCCGTGCACCGGGGAAGGGTTCTCAAGGTCACTCCCAATAGGACCGAGTATTCTCAGCATGTATCCTATGCATGTCCGGTGAATGGCGGTCGCCCCTTTGGACCGGCATACAATCAAAGATAGTTATTGTGGCCAGCGAGTCGCAGCATAATTTATTGCTTCCCGGGCATCGAGCTCTCGAGTGTTGTTGCCTGTTCTCACGAAGAACCTGGAAGTTTTTCCATCCCGGCAATAAACCGGTCTCGGCGCAGGCTCCACCGCAATGAGGCAAACGTCCTTTTCATCAATGCTATGAAAAAAGATGTGGACCAAGGGGCACAAATCACCGCTGAGCTTGCTTTTGACAATTTCCGTGATGCACCGTTGAAAGCCATCCCGGTTCTGGTGCCTGAGCGTCTGATAGTCCCTCTCCACTCCCACGACCTCACCGGTGTCCGTCACTCCGATCAGAAGGTCTCCGCCCTGGTTATTGAAGAATCCCGCAATCGTCTTGGCGATAACATCCTCAAGGGCTCTGTTTACTCTGGCATGGTGATAATCCCATCGCGTGGACGCCTTGTACTCCACCCGTTCGCTCTCTCCGGCGGAGATCAGCGCCGGAATGCCCTGGGCGAGCTCCTCCTCGTAGTAATTGACGGTTCGGATCCCCCGACGGAGCGCCGATCCATAGAGCCCGAATCCAACACCGATCAGGCCACCGATTACAGCATATAGCCCGCTCATCGGCAGTTGGTGAGGCATAAAGATCAGCCAGAACCGATCGCGCAGGAAAGGCCAGATGGCCTGCTCGTTTCCCGTTATGACTTTGTTGACCTCGAACCAGGCCGCCGTCATGGCGACAGGATGAATGATCAGGATGCCGAGAATGGCGCCCAGGACAAGGTGAGCCGAAAGGATACGGGTCTCAATCGGTCTAAGAATCATGGGTTTTCAGCCAGCACGTTTCATGGTTGGTGATGGCCAAGGCTCCTAACTGGAAGAGAACATGCGTGATGGTGGGAAAGAAAACATCGAGGGCCTTGGCAGGCCATTCTTCTAGGTTCCTATCCGTCATCGCGGTCAGTTCTTTTGGGCCACTTCCGGGTCTTCTCTGTGCCCGCCGTTCCCGCCAGCGGGGAGGGTTGGAAACTACCGGGACACTATTGGTCTCCTTTATCCGATTTGTCAGTTTCTGGTATTGGTACGTTCAAACGGGGCGTTGGAACGGGCTTAGTGTTGGCTGACAACCATCTGGTGTCCGGTGCCCTGGATGGGAATTTCCCCTTTAAGGGTAAGGTTGTTTTCGTCGAGGACCCAGATTTTCGGTTCTTCGGCGCTGGACACGTATATCTTTCCCGTACCCGGGATGGCCGTCAGGTGGTAGGGGGATGGAGAGAGTTTCGTGCTGCGCATCTCTCCGCTCTCGACATCGATCGCTGTTACCTTGTTCTCTTCCTTTCCGGCCACAAACAGGGTTTTTCCATCCTCGGAAAGGTCAATTCCATGCACCTCACCGCCGATAGAATAGGTTTTCTCGACCATGCCCGCGGGTAGTGAAACCACCGATACGGTTCCGTCTTCCACATTGTTGACAAATAGCCGCTTGCCATCGGGAGACATCACCAAGTGTTCCGGTGACTTTCCGACCAGGATATTGCGGCGAACGAACTTGTTGTCCGTATCGACCTCGCTGACGGTATTGTTTCCGGCATTACTGACATAGATCCACTTGCTGTCCTTGCTGACAGCGGCATAATTAGGCAGCGGGCCAGTAGGAATCATTTTGGCCACTTTGAACGTATTCAGATCAATGAGACTGATACCGTCTCCATTGGGGTGGGTCATTACGGCATACCGTCCATCCGGCGTGGTTGCCGCATGGTGGATGGCGCCGGGTACGGTTATGCGGCGTACGACAGACCTATCCTCAACCCGTATAACAGAAACAAAACTGATGGCACCATCCATGGAAGCCGCCGTATCGGGTTTCTTCGCATGGTGGGCTGCGTGATCGGCCGCGGAAACACCCTTGGGTTTAGGTGGGGTAGCCGCCTGGGCGGGCGTCGTTTCACTGAATCGGCCAGCCAGGAGGTATTTGCCGTCGGGCGTGCCTACAAGCCCGTGCACGTCTTCCATTCCGGTAATCTTTCCCACTATCTTGTCGGTGGCGCCGTCGATAACAAGTACTTCGCCAGGCGTACCTTGGGGGATATAGACCAGGGTATTGGCCATGGCCTGAGAGGCACCGCCCGTCAAAGCGGCAACAACAAGCGCAGTGGTAATTTTCATCGATTTTTCCTTCCTTGAATTGAGTGGGTATTTGGAGAACTGGTCCTTTTGTTTCAGCGCCATGGCATCGGAATGGGACGCCGAGTGCTGGTCCGGGGGGCCGTGGCTGGCCCATTTCAAATTTCTAATCGACGATCAATTTCCCCCGCAACATACCCATCTGGCAGGCGAACTCGTACAATCCGGGTATGTCCGGCAGGAGCTCGATGGCCAAGGTTTTGCCGGTCGGCGGCTTGGTGCTCTTGTTGAAGTCGGGGAACAGCGTCATCTCGGAACAGGCGGCCTTTTATTTCGCGTCTCCATCCATCTCACCGGCCGGACCGCGCGGCGAAGAAGTTGTAGAGCGGGCCGAAAATCAGGGCCACGTACCAACCGTAGGCGAAGGTCTCGGCGAGGCCAATGAGGAAGCCGGGCCAGGTCAACCAAGTAAAACCAGGCAGAAGGGGCGCCCAGATCCGATTCATGGCATAGCCTGGAAATATCAGGTCGAAGACGATGCACAATACGAATGTGACGGCGAAGAACAGCCCAAGACTCATGCCCAGGGGTAATACCGGTACCCGAGGCGCGGTTGATACCGTCCGGGGAATGTCCAGGTCCTTACCGACCTGTAGGGTAGGAGCGTTCTCAGACATGATCTGTTTCCTCCGCCGGGCGCTGTTGGAGTCGGGGAGCCACCGGTTTCCTTTCCCGGTCCACATATTCCGCCGGTGAGAATTCGAAAGCCTCGCGGCATTCCCCTGAACAGAAGTAATAGACCAGACCGTCATGGAAGCTGGACTTGGCCCTGGAAGTTAAAACGGTCTTGCCGCACACCGTATCCACGTCCTTTTCCGGCGGCGCGAGGGAATGGTGACCGGTCCCAGTAGTGGTAATGTTGGGCTTTCCGCCTCCACCGCTGCCACCATGCCTGCCGGCATGGGTGCCATCCTTATGCTTGGAACCGTGGCCGAACATGTGCTTTCCACAACCGAAGCGCATCATGAGGAAGAATAGGCCGCCATAGAATAGAATTTGTAAGAGTGATTCCATATCAAGGTCTTTCCGTTCCAATGGGCGCTGTATCGTGTTGGCGTAGGAATTCGCAGAACGGTTTATCGTGGGTTGCTATGTGTTTCTCACTCCATTTCGTCAGGAAATTAAACAGAACGGTATTGTCGTATACCCCACAGATAAGTGTGCCCTTCATATTGCCGAGATCTCGCAGCAGTATTTCGTGCTCCCTCTTGTGTGTAGCCAGTTCGGGATAGTCGATCTCGGCCATGAGCCGTTCTTCCCGTTCCAGGTTTCGTGCGAGAAAACTAACCGTATCTTCTATCCGCGAACAGGTTCCGCCAGATTCGGCGCACATCACGCTTGGGTGGAACAATCGATCGAGCACGAACAACAGGTTCTCCTGATTGGACTCAATGGCCCTGGCGGCGGCGTTAAAACCGGCTGTATTTATTGTTCCGTGCATTGTGCGGTCCCTGTTGTCGGTTTTTGCTAATGTGCGGAGGGTAAGTGACGCGCCGCATGCCGTTCCCGGTTCTCCTCTTTCTCACGAGTGACCGATCCGGACCCGCGGCGGGCTCTGATTGGGGGTATGCCGGAGCCATTTCTTCGGTTCCGGCGCCAGTCACGAATAAGAGCGATTGTCGCGACAATAGTGACCACCAGAAAAAACAGTGCGAGAATGCCATGGATGGTGAAAAACCAGTGCCACCAGGCAATACCTCCATCCGTCATACCTGCGCTCATCCAGCCTACGTCCCACATAATCCTGTCTTCCATCGCAACGATCTCAAATCAGATGGTTCTCTTCGGTCACGTTTCAGACCGAAATTCGCATGGTCGCACCGGGCGTTTCCCTTGGGAGGCCATAGAGTCCCGTCGCTTGCTGGAGGCTTATTTCGGGATATTCCTGAGCCAAATTCCGGGTTCCATCCGGAATCTGAAAAAACCAACTCAAATCGGTTGGGTGTGGCCCGTCCAACGGATGCTCGGGATCGCGATCCAGCGCGCTCATCTTAGAGTCTGCCGACCGGAAACCTAGCCCATCCGGAACACCGTCGGCGGCCGAACCATGGCGGTTAAGTTCTGTACCAACGGGAGCCACGGGCTCCGTCGTTCGTGACAGCGGCTTGACGGCGTCACCTGGAATCGCTGGCGCCAGAAGTGGACTGACGAGAATCGGCAATCGCTCGAAATCCAATGGGGCAATGTTCAACATGTCGTTAGAGCTCAAAGAGGGGGCCAAATATTGATTTCGCGATCTGTATTGGAGCGCATGCCTGTTGCAGGAGTTTGTCTGCCCACCGGCTTTTTGTAACAAAACCTGTCACCTAGCCTGCCTGTCAAAGTCTGTAACAATTTTTTGCTCCGGGTCCAGGAAAGAGACATATACTGGGGCGCATGCAGGGCACCCCACACATATTGGTGGTCGACGATAATCACGAGATCCGCGACCTTCTTTCGCAGTTTTTGACCAAGGATGGATTCAGGGTAAGCACGGCGCCTGACGGCCGGGCCATGCGCAAGGTTCTGAGCGAAAGCAAGATCGACCTGATCGTCCTCGACCTGATGCTGCCCGGAGAAGACGGCCTCACCTTGTGTCGGCAACTTCGGGCCGAATCATCCATCCCTGTCATCATGCTGACGGCGAAGGGAGAGGAAATCGACCGGGTAATTGGCTTGGAAATGGGCGCTGATGACTATGTGGCGAAGCCTTTTAGTTCCCGGGAGCTTTTGGCGCGGATCAAGGCGGTGCTTCGCCGTGCCGAATCGTTGTCCCAGACACAAGATCCCGATGGTGCCGTAATTTACCAGTTCGTCCAATGGAAGCTCGACACCTATAAGCGGGAGCTCGAATCGGCCGACGGTTCGGTGGTGCCGCTGAGCACGGGAGAATTCGACCTTCTCCTCACGCTTATCCAACACCCGCAACGTGTCCTCAACCGCGACCAGCTCCTCGACCTCACAAAGGGACGCGCCGCGGCCGCGTTCGACCGCAGCATCGATACCCAGGTGAGTCGTCTCCGCCGCAAGATCGAGGAAGACCCGAAGGACCCTAAGATCATCAAGACCGTTTGGGGTGGCGGTTATATTTTCACGCCAGCGGTGTCGCGTGAATGAGACGGCTTTTTCCCAGGAGCCTGGCGGGACAGACGATCCTGGTCTTGTTCGTAGGGCTAACCGTCTCCCACGCCATCAGTATGGTCATCCACTCGATCGATCGGGAGGAAGTCATTTCATCGATGGGAGGGCGCCAGATGGCCCGCCGCATCGCCAACATCGCTCATCTGGTCAGCGAATCGCCGCTTGAATGGCGGGAACTTATCGTCGCGGCCCTTAACGACCCGGCCTTTCAGGTGTCGCTTTCTCCGGTAAGCCGGTTTATTCCCCGTGGAGAGGGGAACTGGCGGACCAGGATCATACGCGAAAACGTGGAACGCCAACTGTTGGAGGATTCGGTTCACCAGGTCATCGTGCAGTTCCTGAATCAGGCCGAGTTGAGTTCGAGCTACGAATACAAGACTGTATTGCAGTGGATACAGGCGGCCGCACGCCGGATTGTGCGTGGTTCTCCAGCGAATGAATCATTGCGCATTTCGGTAGAACTTAAGGACGGCGAATGGATAAATTTTTCCAGCCCTATTCCACGGTCAGAGCCGCTATGGGCAAATACGTCGGTTATTTCAGTATTGTTGATGGCCTTGGCCGTTGTTGTGCTGTCGGTCTGGGTTGTTCGAAAACTCACCGCACCGCTTGAGGTTTTAGCCTGGGCAGCAAGGCGGCTTGGAAAAGACGTTGACGCCCCACCCCTTCTGGAAACCGGTCCCATCGAGGTGCGGCAGGCGTCTCGCGCTTTCAACGAGATGCAGGAGCGCCTGCGGCGTTTTATCGACAACCGGACGAGAATGCTCGCCGCCATCTCTCATGATCTGCGGACGCCGATCACCTTGCTTCGCCTGCGCGCCGAGCTTGTCGAGGACGAGGAATTACAGACCAAGATGGTGGCGACTCTCGATGAAATGGAGGCCATGATCGCCTCGACATTGGCCTTCGCGCGGGATGACGCCGAAAGCGAGGAGACACGCAATGTGGACATATCGGCGTTGCTCGGAAGTATCTGCGACGATATGAGTGACGCCGGCCTTCCGGTCAGGCTTGAGACGCCGTGCAGGCCCTTCTATGAATGCCGCCCAAGGGCGCTGAAAAGAGCGCTTACGAACCTGATCGAAAATGCGGTCAAATATGGCGGCGATGCCTACGTTCGACTGGAGGACAATGGCGATACCTTGAAAATCACGGTCCAGGACAACGGCCCGGGCATTCCAGCGGACCAACTCGATCAGGTCCTAACTCCGTTCTACCGGGTTGAGCAATCGAGAAGCCAGGAAACCGGCGGTATCGGCCTGGGCCTGAGCGTCGCTCAGACCGTTGTCCAGGCCCACGGGGGGCAATTGGCCCTGACCAACCGAAAGGAAGGTGGATTACGGGTCAGCATCGAGTTGCCTCGATAGTGGTAAAAATCACCTTTTTTTACCATCGTCTGTCGGGAATCTGCACTCCTTGCGACACCATGAACCCAACTTTGAAACGGGATGTCCTGGTCGTTGCCGGCTCGGAACTCGCCGAAATCATCGCCTTCGTTTAGGGTGACGACACCCAACACGAATTCAGGGAAATTGACCTGACGGCAAAGGCACAGATAAAGGCATGGATGATGATGGAATATAAGCACGGCGATATGCCCGCGGCCAAAGCGCACGCCGAGGGGGTTGGGTACGGCGGCGGCCACGCGCATGAACCGGGTACACCCGAGCACGCCGACTGACGGTGGGCTGAGCGAAGTTGTTGGGCAGGATTTTCGCTAGCAGGCGGCTTCGCGTGGCAGGGAAACTTGTCATCGGGGTTTCTATTGTCGCCGGGCTTGTTGGTCTCTACTGGTTGTTGGCGCAAGGTGGGACACTCGATATTCTCACCGAGCACGCCGCCTTTCGGGAATGGGTAGAGGGGCTGGGGCCGTTGGGGCCGCTTGCCATAGTAGTGACCATGACCGTGGCCATCGTCCTCAGTCCCATTCCCAGCGCACCGATAGCACTGGCTTCCGGTGCCGCCTATGGACATATATGGGGCACTATCTACGTATTGGTCGGTGCCGAGCTCGGTGCGCTTGTGGCCTTTCTGCTTGCTCGGTTGCTCGGCTACGAACTCTTGCACCGATGGCTTGGGGATCGCCTGTCCATGGGTATCCTCGGCTCGCAAAACACCCTGATGGCGATTATTTTCGTCAGTCGCCTGCTGCCGTTCGTTTCCTTCGACCTGATAAGCTATGCTGCGGGCCTGACGACAATGTCTTTTTGGCGGTTCGCCGTCGCGACACTCGCCGGTATCATTCCCGCAAGCTTCCTGCTCGCCCATTTCGGCAATGAATTGGCCAGCGCCGAAGCCTCACGCATCGCCATCACCGTATTCCTTCTTGGCGGGATCACCTTGATCCCCTTGGCGGTCGGCTTGCTGAAGGGCCGCAAGCGAAGGTGTGATGGCAAGAACAGCGACGAGACATAACGAAAGGGGTTCCATGGCCAAGTTGTTTCTTTTGAAACAACTTGTTTTTGCGGGTTCAGGTCACGCACTCGCCAGCGTGTTCCCGGTCGATTAGCATCGGTAACGGCGGTATTTTTGGTGCGGGACACGCAAGGAAACCGGATAACGGCCTCCAGTTCAACTCCGGCTACTTTCCGGCGCGTCCTGTTAGCCACTCGCCGGGACGGTAATTTTCCAGGTGAAGTGATCGTAGACTCCCGACCAGTAGGCACCAAAAGCGATGGCGAAGAGGAGTTCCTCAAGAGGCATCCCGAAAAGGCTCAGACCGGATAAAGCGTCGAGAGCCCACACCCTGGCGATATAGCCGGGGGCTGTCCATTCGAGCCCGAGAAGGAAGACTACGTAATAGGCCAGGAACAGGAGGCCGCCCACCCAAGTCTTGCGGACCAGGTCCGGCCGGCAGACCATCGTCGCAATGGCACCGACCACCATGGCAAGGATAGAGGGGTAAATCGGGTTCCACGGGAAGAAATAGAAGATCGGAAAGGACAAGAATGGCGCTGCCAGCGCCCAGTGATGGAATCTGTGCCGCGGGTGCTTCATCTCTTCCCGAGATGTCGGCCGAAGCTGTTGCCGCGTGACCAGATTGTAAAGCACCGCCCCGATACCCCCGATACCGAAGGTAAAGATAAGGCTCTCTATATCGAATCCCGTCCGCTGCGCGAGATCGAACAGGCTCGGCGGGCTCCAGTACTCCGGTACGAACAGCGGTTCCGTGAGGCCGAACGGGGCGGTGAAGAGACTCGCTTTGACCATGGCCGTGCGATGGCTTGGAAATGTAGCGTAAGCCACGAGCCAGGGTACGAGGAAAGCGCTCGACCAAAGAAACCAAACATACTGCTCCGGAACCACTGTTTTAGGACCGCGTGTCCAGGGTGATCAAGACGTTGGTAAGTGGCCTGGGGTGCACGATTAGTCTCCATCCAACGGCTCTGATGATCGGCGACATATGCCCTAAAATACAATAGGGAAAACAACACGCAAGATGATATCGGAACGTGTGAAAAAATTTCGCGCCGCGAGAGTCATCCTGGACAAGCTCCTTTGGGCTGTTTTCTTTCCGTCGATCGAGGCGGAGTTCGCATTTGCGCCCCATCGGATTTTCAACTTCTCCCGCGCCACTTCTTCTTCGGTGTCACCCTTATCGAAAAGTTGGGATCCAACAAACGGCTAGAAATCAGGTCAATCGCAAAATTCGCTACCAGGAAAAGTGGCAAAACTTGTCACAAAAAAGCATGTATTTGACAAACTTCGGTAACAGAACCTTGTTTCAATTCAGTCAGTTCAAATACTTGGAGAGTGACCCAAAACAGGTCCTTCCAAAGGTGAGATTGGAACCCCGCAACTTACTTCTTACTCCTTTTGCGCGGTTTCCGGTCACCGGTGGAGGTGGAGGAACCGGATATCGGGATCAAACAAGTGTGGCAAACAGCGTACCTGGGTTTATTTGATGGGCAGTGACACCATGCTGGTTTTCTCGTCAGTCAGGAAAAGTAACCCGTGTCCGGTCGAAAAAACCGAAGCTGGAATATTATACATAGTTAACATTGATACTAATAGTCATTATTGAAGGAGTCCGACCATGGAATGGCTTAGCGAAAATTGGATATGGGTGGCGCTTATCGGCGGTATGGGCGCAATGCATTTATTTGGACACCGGAAGGGCGGGGGTCACGGGAAGAGCGGCGGCGGCTGTTGCGGCGGCGGCGGACACAAGCACGCCGAAGACAACCGCGGCAACGAGCAACCAAAAGCCGAAAGGGAAACATCGGCCTGATTCAAGCAGTTACGGGCATCGAACGTCGCGCCGGGATCAAGCCATTCATTCGAGAAGTAGGAGGAAACCACAATGCTGCTCTCCCGTTTTCTCAAACACATGGTACGCGTAGGCAGGCTCGAAGTGATCGACGCCGACGGAAAAACGCATGTGTTTTCCGGCGCCCCCGGTCTCGAAGTAACCATCCGCCTGCACGACCGCACCTTGCCCTACAAGTTGCTCCTCGATCCCGATCTGTATCTCGGCGAAGCCTACATGGACGAGACCTTGACCGTCGAAAATGGCACGCTGTCGGATTTACTCGAGATCGTCGCCAGGAATCTGAAATTCGCCCAAGCCTATCCCCTTTATTCGGCCTGCGAGCGGCTTTCCCGATTGTTCCGCCGGTGGCAGCAGCACAATCCGATAGGCCGGGCGCGGGCCCACGTTGCCCATCACTACGACCTTTCGGGTCAGCTTTATGATCTCTTCCTTGACCATGACCGGCAATATTCCTGTGCCTATTACCCACGTCCGGGCATCGGTCTGGAAATCGCCCAGGCCAACAAGCAACGCCATTTGGCGGCGAAGCTCCTTCTCGAACCGGGCCAGCGCGTACTGGACATCGGATCTGGGTGGGGCGGCCTGGCCCTCTATCTCGCCCAAGTTGGGGGAGGGGAGGTTTCGGGGCTGACCTTGTCGGGCGAACAGTTAAAGGTCGCCAAGCAACGCGCCGCCGAGACAGGTTTAACCGACCGTGTACACTTTCACCACCGCGACTACCGCGAGGAAGCCGGAACCTATGACCGGATTGTTTCGGTCGGCATGTTCGAGCATGTCGGCGTCGGTTACTATCCGGAATTTTTCGCCAAGGTAAGGGAATTGTTGAGCGAGGATGGCGTCTTTGTACTCCATTCCATTGGCCGCATGAGTGGCCCCTCCACCACCTGTTCCTGGATTCGCAAGTACATTTTTCCGGGCGGATATTCGCCATCTCTTTCGGAAGTGTTGCCGGCGATAGAGCAGAGCGGTCTGTGGATCACCGACATTGAGATCCTGAGGCTACATTACGCCGAAACCCTGAGCGCTTGGCGGCGGCGCTTTCAGGACAACCGGTCCAGGATCGCGGAACTCTTCGATGAAAAGTTCTGCCGGATGTGGGAGTTTTACCTTGCTTTAAGCGAGGCCGCTTTCCGCCACGGGGATCATTTGGTGTTCCAGGTGCAGATCGCCAAACGCCGGGACGCGGTACCGCTTACCCGCGACTATATAACCGATTGGGAACATGCCAACACGGGCAAGGCAATTGGAGATAAGTACCGCCCGAGACTGGTCAATCACGCTTGACCCAGCCCCAATAGCGCCCGACGACAACTTGAAAAAGGAACGGGGGAAAATGATAGCCTTGGTAACGGTTCGTTCTCGGTAAGTGAACTCTCCGCTTGGCAGGAAACCGGTAAGGCGGTTGTCGCTTCAACACCTTCCGGGCGATACAGTTTGTTACAATTCTCCTGCGGAACTGACAAACTTTGGCAACATCTTTCTGATGATATCCCCATTGTCCTGTTGACTTGGATCTAAGGTTGTTTTTAGCGCCTCGGCAAGCCGGTTTAATCGGCGTAACAATATAGTGGCCCTGCTCGAACGCCATCACTGCTTGCGCCAACCTTTGCTTGAAAAAAGAACGGTAGTTTGCCCTTTGCCGACAGATGACAATGGGTGATTTGGTCGATCACCAAACGAACATCGAAAAGGCCAAAAAGCTTCGTCTATAGAGGAATGGAAAGATGGCGACATTCAGTTTATCCGAGGTTCCAGAGAATGGCGGACAGGCACAATACTTCCGGGAAATTTGGAGATACCCACTCTTGGAAAGAGAGGAAGAGCAAATACTGGCCATACGGTTGCGCGATCAAGGTGATATCGATGCGGCACACCAGCTCGTCATCTCCCATCTCCGCCTGGTCGCCAAGATTGCCATGAAGTACCGGAACTATGGTCTTCCGGTGGCGGACTTGATCTCGGAAGGCAGTATTGGTTTGATGAAAGCGGTCAGGAAATTCGACCCGGACAGACAGTTTAGGCTATCCACCTATGCCATGTGGTGGATCAAGGCGGCGATCGTCGAGTATATCCTTCAGTCCTGGTCTATGGTCAAGATGGGAACCGTAGCATCCCAAAAACGGCTGTTCTTTAACCTTCGCCGTGTTAAGGCGCACCTCAATATCCTTGACAACGGCGAGCTTTCCCCCGAACAGGCGCTACGTCTTTCGGAGGCAACGAAGATGCCGATTAACGATATTATTCATATGAACCAGCGGCTTTCAGTCCGCGATCTTTCGTTGAACGCTCCATTGTCGCAAGCCGAGGGCGCCGGTGATCTCCTGGAAATATTGGTTGACGAGAAACCATTGCCGGAAGCGTCTCTTGGGGATCATGAAGAAAAGGAGCTGCGAAGCAGAATTCTTGCCAAGGCGATCGCGGATCTTCCGGATCGCCAGCGCCATATCTTCACCGCGCGCCGGCTGCGCGATGACCGGCCGACCCTGAAACAGCTGGGCGCACAGTATGGCATTACCCACGAACGGGTGCGGCAAATCGAGGCGCAAGCCTTCAAACGCGTAAAGGAATTTATAACCGACCGGGTATCCGCCGGCACGGGAAGAAAAATCACTGAAGGAGTCGGCTTACTATTGATGAGTAGCGCTTGACTTCGGCCCGGTCGGCTGCGGCATGCAAGTCTAAAGCAGTATTGAATCACTCTTGCCGCCGCGCAACGAAATTTGTGGGGTGCCTGCTCCGGCACACCAATGGAAACCACGATGAAAAACGCCTCAACTCGTAAGAAACCGACAACACCGGTTTCGGCCCCCCCGCGCCGACGGCGGCGAACGGTGCCAATCCGGGACGCCGGTAAAACAACTAAAGTGGCCGCGGAGCCTCTTGCGCAAAATGCCAACCAGCCCGCCGTATCAAACGGCTCCTTCGGTGATGCGTTGCGTTACCAGGTGGACCTCTGGCAGCGCTCAATCATGTTCTTGGATGTTCTGCGCCAACGTGGCAATAATATGCTTGAACACGAGCAGGCTGGCCTGCCGCCGCTTCTCGACTTTGAGTACGAAACCCTGCTCGATGGACGCACCTTCGATCCGCCGGCAAACTATGCGCTTTTGCGGATCACGGCTGTCGGAGACGATTGCCTTGAGGACTGCCTGGACAAAACCAAGCCGCCGGTCATAATCGTCGACCCGCGCGCCGGTCACGGTCCCGGGATTGGCGGTTTCAAGCGCGACTCCGAGGTTGGCATCGCCCTTCACGAGGGCCACGCGGTCTATTTTGTCGTATTTTTTCCCGAGCCTTGCCCTGGTCAGACCCTGGCCGATGTCTTGCATGCCCTGCGACGCTTTGTCGAATATGTGAGCGCGCGCCATGGCGGCAAGCCACCTATCCTCTATGGCAACTGCCAGGCGGGCTGGGCTGTGACGCTCCTGGCGGCCGGCTGCGAGGGTCTTGCAGGTCCGGTGGTGCTCAATGGCTCGCCCCTTTCGTATTGGGCCGGTGAGTCTGGGGTAAACCCGATGCGGCTGGCTGGCGGGCTGCTTGGTGGTGCATGGCTGTCCCATTTTCTTGCCGATTTCGGTGATGGCCAGTTTGACGGCGCCTGGCTGGCGCAAAACTTCGAGTCTCTCAAACCGGAGGGCGCGCTTTGGGGGAAATACGCCAATTTGTTCGCCAACATCGATACGGAGCGTGAACGTTTCCTCGAGTTTGAACGCTGGTGGAATGGCTTCTACATGCTGAGTCGTGAAGAGATCATGGCCATCGTCGAAAACCTCTTCATCGGCAACAAGCTGGAAAAGGGCAAGATCCGCATCTGCCCGGGTTGTAATATCGACCTTAAGCGCATCCGAAATCCGCTTGTGATCTTCGCATCGCAGGGCGACAATATTACGCCCCCGGATCAGGCGCTGGGGTGGATTCCTGCCGTATACGCGACAACGGCCGAACTGAAGAAGGCCGGGCAGCGGATCGTTTACCTGATCAATCCACACGTCGGGCATCTCGGGATTTTCGTCTCCGCCAAGGTCGCGCGCCTTGAGCATCGTGCTATTCTTGAAAGCCTTGACGAGATTGAGGCACTCCCAACCGGGTTATACGAAATGAAGATCGACAACCCGACAGCCGATCCCGATTGCCGGAGACCCCAGTACTCGGTACATTTCGAGGAACGACGCGTCGAGGACCTGGACTGCGAGTATCCGCAAGAGGCGTTTGAAAGGGTACAACGCGTCTCCGAGTTCAATGATTCGATGTACAGCACGTTTGTCAGTCCCTGGGTGCGGGCCGTCGCCAATCCGTGGTCGGCCGAACTGATGAAATGGATGCACCCGGCTCGGACCAGCCGGTATCTCTGGTCGGAGAAGATCAACCCCTGGATGGCCGGTATCGCCGCTCTGGCTTCGGTCGCCCAGCAATACCGGGAGAAGGTTGCGCCGGATAGCCCGTTCCTTGAGACGGAGAGGGCATTTCTGCAGGGAGTTTCCGAAATCCTGAAACAGTCCCGGGTAGCCCGGGACCAGGCCTATGAGCAGATCTTCGAGCAGCTTTACGGGCAAGGAAATACGCAAGATGGCAAATAGAAAATATATCCTTGTTCTCAATTGCGGATCCTCCAGCGTCAAATCGGCGCTGTTTTCCGCCGAGGATCGGCCTCAGCGATCATGGAGCGGCTTCGTAGAGCAAATCGGACTGCCGCAAGCCAGATTCGTGGCCAAGGCTGCGGACGGCGCAACCTTGGATGAGGAACACCGCGATATCCCGAACCATGTCGCCGCCCTGGATATGCTCCTTTCCCGGGTCGAGGACATAGTGCCGCGGGACGCCCTTATGGTTGTGGGGCACCGCATGGTGCATGGCGGTCCGGATACCGATTGTCCCATGGTCATCAATCCAGTCTTCGAGGCGCGTTTACGGCAGTTGATTCCACGAGCACCGCTACATTTACCCCATAATCTGGCCGGAATCCTGGCGGTTAGGCTGCGCCGGCCCAACCTTCCGCAAATCGCCTGCTTCGATACCGCTTTTCACTATTCACTCCCGCGGATCGCATGCCTGACGGGGCTGCCTCGCGAACTCGAAGGCCGAGGTGTCCGGCGCTACGGATTTCATGGCTTATCCTACGAATACATATTGGCGGATTTACGGGAACGGGAAGGCGCGGACGCCGTGGCCGGCCGCCTGATCGTCGCCCATCTCGGAAACGGAGCATCAATGGCCGCCATCAAGGACGGGCGGAGTATCGAGACGACCATGGGCTTCAGCAGCCTCAGTGGTTTGGTCATGGGTACACGCCCTGGAGATCTGGATCCCGGGATTATCCTTTACCTCGGCACCGAATTGGGAATGAGCTTCGAAGCCATCGAACAACTTCTTTACAAGAAGTCGGGATTACTCGGCGTGTCGGGTGTCAGC
>JAJRSS010000269.1 GCA_024278615.1 Alphaproteobacteria bacterium | reverse complement strand
GATAACCGCTTAGTTCGTCGCCATTATGATCAATCTGAACGCCAATCGCAGTGACGCCCATCACAAGCTTTGCCTTATTTTTCTCCGATTATTCAGTGCGTTATCTATGACACCCCCCCCTGCGGGGCCGGACCCGCCGAGGAAGGCGCAAAACTCTGGATCAAATCCCGGAAAAACGGTCGGCAAAAACAGCATGCAAGGTGCGTGCTGCTCCGTGGGAGGTCGGGTTACGAAGCAAGCCCGCGCCTCCTATCCCAACCTGTTGGATCCCGTCTCCACGCCTTCCTCTTCCTGAAAGTAAAGATGTTGAGTCGCTTCCCGCGCCAGGTCGACCGTCAATTCGACTTGAGTGCCCTGGTACCGGCATCGGGCGGTGACCCGTTCAAGAATGAACTTGGGGTGATAGCGGGCCATGGGAAGCTTACCCGCACCGTACACGTCATCCATCAGAAACGAGACGACTTCGGGCGAGAGCTTGACGCCAACGGTTTGGCAAACAGTTTCCAGAATTCGGATATACTCTTCCTTGTCAGGTGCGCCGATATGCAAGTTGTAGGGAATACGCCGCATCATGGCGATATCCAGAAGTTGCGCCGGCGGCAGGTTGGTGGAAATTACAACCAGTCCATCGAACCGGATGGGGAATTTCTTTCCTGTATGAAGGGTCAGGTAATCAAATCCCCGCTCCAGGGGAACGACCCACCGGTTGAGAATTTGATCGGGCGACGCCGCCTGGTGGCCGAAATCATCGATGATGAATACGCCACCCGTCGCCTTCACCTGCAGGGGAGCTTCGTAAAATTTCAAGTACTGGTCGAAATTCAGATCCAGCATTTCCAGAGTCAACTCGCGGCCGGTTATGGCGATGGGCCGCCGGCACCTGATCCACCGGTGGTCGGTCATGCTGCGGCGAAGCCTGCTTCGCATCGAATCGGCGCCCTCGCCTTCCTGAGCCACATCCACTTCGGTATGAATTCCCGGGTCATAGATATTGATGATCTGGCCGTTGAGCTCGATGCAATAGGGCACGTAGATGTATTGTTGGAAGCTTCCCGCCAAGGCCAGCGCGATGGACGTCTTGCCGTTGCCCGGATCGCCATAAAGCAGGATGGCGCGCGCGCAGTTCACCGCCGGACCTAGCTGGCTGTGAATGTCTTCGGGCACCGACAGATGAGCAAGGGACGCCGAAAGGGCTTTCTTATCGACCTGGTCGCGGCTGATACTTTGTTTTTCCGTCTGTATCTGATAGGCGGTCAGGGGGACAGGCGCCGGACCGACATACTGGCACTGGCTCATTGCCGCTTCCACCCATTCCCTTCCGGCGACACTCAGCTTGAAACGAATTTCAGCCGAAAGCCCCTGATCCGCCGAACCCAAGGATTCAATCAGCTTCCGGTCCCTTGCGTTTTCCAGCAACTTGTTGACAATGGAAGTGGGCAGCTTGATTTCGTTTGAGATTACCGAGGCTGTTTCCATGCGATAGACACTGAGGATCTTGAGCGCCAAGGACATGAGGAAGACTTCATCCAGCCCCGTATCCTCGATGGTTTTGACCGGCGGGATGGCAAAGTTGAAAAATCCGTCCAACTGCTCGACGGTAAGGATATCAAGGGCGATAAGGCTTTCGCCCAGCATACCGCCAGCTTCCATTTGGTGTTCCAGTGCCCGGTCAATGTCCAAAGCCTTGACCATGCCGGCGGAGATCAAACTTTCACCTAAAAACATCGTTCGCAATTTTCCTTTGATGGGGTGAGTTGGCGGAACGTGGACGCAGCTTTTTGCGCCCGCTCGTCACCGGTATTGGTTCCATGAAATTGGCTGTCGTATCCTAGGTAACAATTGACGGTATCAGTTCTGCGTAATCATCTGCTGTATCTGCTCCCGGTCGAGAATGCGGAAGCTTCCCCCCTCCCGCTTGATCAGGCCCTTTTTTAGTAACTGACTGAGGGCCCGGGCGACAATTTCAAGTGAGGTGGAGGCCTCCGCCGCCAGATCCTTGTGCTTGACCGTTGTGGGGATATGCCATGAGCCGTCCCCCCTTGGGTCCGGTTCGGCCAGTTGCAGCAGTTCCATGTAAACCCGCTGTACGCCGGTAAAGGAACTGACCTTGGCCGTCCGCCGGTTGCCGGCCCGGATAAAACCGGTGAATTCCCCCAGAACCTTGAGAGCGACCGCCCTGCACTCCAGGATCATGTTGAGGAAGACTTCCCGGGGCAGGGTCGCGACGATGACGTTGGTCAATGCCGATATGGTGGCGGATCGGCTTCTCTCATCGATGGCCGCCAGTTCGCCGAACCAGCCGCCCTCTTCGATGTCGTTGTAAACCAGGTCCTGCCCTTCCTGTATGTCATCAACCGCCCTGACCTTGCCTTCGACGACAAAATAGACTTCGCCGCCTTCATCATCGGCATCAAAGATGGTTTCGCCCGCCAAAAATTCCAGGAAGGTAATTCTCTTGATGCATTTTTCGAATTGGTCGTCTTCAAGCAGAACCATCAGGTTGTTGACCCGCAGTTTTTCCCTGCGGGTCGCCTTTCGAGGCTGGACCTCAGCTCTCGGTTTCCTGTCCTTCAGTTTTACTGGCCTTCGCCCCATTCCAATTTCCTCGACCTCAGGCGGCGCAGTCGGATCGGCGCGGACACCAACAAACCGGTCCCATCCGCTCCAGGCCATAATGGGCCCTCAATAGCCGATTCAGGCACCTCCATTTCTAGCCCTTGTTCCCTTAATCTTCCCTTAAACCGCTCTCAAACTGGCCTTAAACACTTCTTAATCATCAGGGTGGGTTTCCAAAAAAAAGACTGATTGCCTTTCTTCATTTTTCCTACTCGGCATCCCCGGTCACTTGTCGAAACGGTGCCAAATCAACATCCCCACTACGACCACCCCAGCCGCTGAAAGCGGGAAGACGAAAATGGCGGTAATGGCGTCCATGTTCATGAATTCACGAACCAGGTCCCGTCCGATCCGTGAGCCTGTCGAGGCGATGCTTTCGATTTCCGTTTGCCGGATTATCTGGAACAGCAGATAGGCAATACCCGTGGTGCAGGCGATTGCAAAGAGCAGTACACAGAATGCTCCGACGCGCCGGAAGTCATTCTTGATCTTTGTCCGCACATCTCTTCGATCGGCAG
>JAJRSS010000268.1 GCA_024278615.1 Alphaproteobacteria bacterium | reverse complement strand
GTATCAATGGGCTTGAATTGCGGGCAAAGGTCGGTGGCCGGCAGGGCGTATCCCCGGGACAACAGGCGATCGACGATACGGTTCAGCCCCCGGTTCAGGGGCGGAAACACGGCATCGACGGCCAGCACGTAGGGCCGCCGCCGTAAAACGCAGAGGGCGACAAGGTAGAAAACCGTCACCTCGTTGACGTTGATCAGGCGGATCACGGCCGGTCCGGTTCAGCGTCCAGAATGACTTTCAGTACGTCCCCGGTCTGGCTGACTTCCCAGCCCCTGGCGAAATCCCTGAGCGGCATGGGGCATTGGAAGTAGGCATCCAGCGGCAATTGGGGCAACAGCTTCAGGGCGTCCTCGAAATCCTCCGCCGTGCTGCCGACGGACCCGGCAACCATCTTGTCGTAGGCGGCGATGGCTTCGAAGGAAAATTCCCGCGGCCCATAGGGCAGGCCCAGCAGCAACAGGCAGGCATTGGCCGGGCTTTGATGCAGGGCCTTGCTCAAAACCTCCGGATCGCCGGTGACCTCGACAATGGCGCTGAACCGGGAAAGTTCTTCCAGGTTGTCCGACGTGCTGACGCCGGTGCCGTCAAACAGGGCGCGGCGCTTGGGGTTGCGGTCGAAAGCGGTTACCGGGTAACCCCGGTGGGCCAGGATCAGGGCGCACAGGCGCCCCAAGGGACCGGCGCCGATCACGGCGCACCGTAGCTTGCCGTTCCCCACCCCATTGCCCATTGCGGCAAGGGCCGGTTCAAGCCGCCTCAACCCCTTCAGGACCACCGCCGCCGGTTCGGCCAGCGCCGCCCGCCGAAGGTCCATGTCCCCGGGAACCTTGTGGACAAAGCGGGCGGGAACGACGACGTAATTGGCGTAAGCGCCATCGCGGCGAAAAACACCCAGTTCCGTCCGCTCGGCGCAGCCGATGAAGTTGCCCGACCGGCATTCGGCGCAGGCGCCACAGCTCTGGATGCACTCCACGACCACCGGGTCGTCTTCCCCGAAGCCGTTGACGTTTTGCCCCACGGCCGCGATGCGGCCGGAAAATTCATGACCCGGAACAATGGGATAGCTGGCCATGCCGTTCTTGTAATATCCCAGGGTGCCGTTGAAAATTTCCAGGTCGGTGGCGCATATGGCGACATGGCAAACCCGGATCAGGGCATCCCCCGGTTTGACTTCGGGGACCTCCACGTCCTCCAGCTCCGCTTTTCCCGGCCCATGGATGACCACGGCGCCGGTGCTGCGGTCGAACAGCACCTGTTCCTGTTCTTCCCGGGTTTCCAAGGGATGGGCCGACAACGACCCCCTCAGCAGTCCGGCATTCTTGCTGATCCGGTAGTAGACGATTTCCCGCAACCGCTGGTCCCAACTCAGCCTTTCGGCGGCAGGGTTGCCGCCGGGGGCGAAAGCCCGGCCCATGTCGGCGATGGTGTCGCGCGCCTCCGCCCACAGCCGGGCCGGAAGGTTTCGCCGCTTTTCCAGTCCCATGTGCCGGCGGGCCACCGCCTCCCGGTAGAACCGGGTCCGGATCTGCCGCCAGCTTTCCTCATGGATATGATAAAGGCCCGCCTCCGGCACATACCGGACCTGGCGGTCCCTGGCCATCCAGTACCGCGCCCAGTCGATGTCCTCCAATCCGGGGAGCTTTTCGTCAAAGGGGTATTGCTCCCACAATTCCCGCCGGATGGCCGAATTGGCGTTGTTGACCGCGAACCGGGACGGACTTTCGATGACCGGCTGGTCGCCGAAAAACCGCCGCAAATCTTCCACTTCGCTGAACTTGGAACACGGCATGCCCAGTTGTTTGCCGTAGGTCATGGCAGTGTCGTCCCGGGAAAAGGGAGCAATCAGGTTTTCAAGCCAGCCTTCGCCGCAGGGAATGGTATGGGCCGACATCATGACGATGATTTTTCCCCTGGCCTCCCGGATGCCGGTGTTGAGGGAAAAGCCATACGTGAAATCATGGCTGTTGATGCGGATCAGGCGGTCGGCATGTTCCTCGGCGATTTCCCGGGTTTTGTCGAAAGAACCGGAATCGACGACGATGGTTTCGAAGTCCCGGCGGGATTGCCGGGCAAGCGCCTTGAACAGATTGGGCAGGTGCTTCTGTTCGTTGAACGTGCGGATGATGATCGATGTTTCGGGCATTGGGGTCATGTCGCGGCCGGCCAGGGAAGCAGGCCGGGGAAGGAGAGGAATCAGGCCTTCAGGCCGTCCAGGAGCTGGTTCAGGGTGCTCCAATGGACGCGCTCCCACGCCTTGGGGCTGGAATTGCTGTTGTGGGGCGCCACCATCACGTTGTCCATGTTCAGAAGGGGGCTGTCCTTGGGCAGGGGCTCGTGTTCGAAAACATCCAGCACCGCGCCGGCGATTTCGCCCGACCGAAGCGCCTGGACCAGCGCCTTCTCGTCCACCACCGGACCGCGCGCCAGGTTGAGCATCACCGCCGTATTTTTCATCGTTTTGAACCGGGGCGCGCTCATCAGGTGGTGGGACGTGGGGTTCAGGTCGCAATGGACGCTGACGAAATCCGCCCGTTCAAGAAGATCGTCCAGGGACGTCATCTCCACCCCAAGGGCCTTGACGTGGCCCGGATGAACGTCGCGGATGTCATTGCCCAATAATTCGGCGCCGAAGGCCCGTGCCCGGCGCAGGGCGCCCGAACCGGTGGCGCCGACACCGATCACGCCGATGGTGCATTCGTTCAGGGCGCGGCCGGGGATCTTGTCCCATATGCCGGCCTTCATCTGGGCGTCCATCCACGGCAGGCGGCGGGCGAAGCTCAGGATGTAACCCAGCACCGAATCGGCCACCGGCTCGGTGAAGGCGTCCAGCGTCCGGCAGACCCGGATGCCGCGCTTGCCGGCTTCTTCCTTGTCGATGGAATCGATGCCCGTGCCCCACTTGGAAATAACCTTCAACAGGGGCGCCGAATCCATGACCCTGGCGGTGAACCGGTCGTCGCCGCAGATCGCCCCATGCACGTCCCCGACCAGGGGCAGCAGGTCATCTTCCTCCATGCGCTCGTTCACTTCCGCCGCCACCGCCTCGATGCCGT
>JAJRSS010000267.1 GCA_024278615.1 Alphaproteobacteria bacterium | reverse complement strand
GGCTTGGAAAAACGCAATACCTGCGCCAGTCCGCGCACCGTATGGGGTTGGGGTGTCAGGTAGATGGTCAGCAGAATAGCCATCTGGCGGGTGCTCAGGTCCGCTTCCTGGTGCCGCGCTCCGGTTACGACGGTCCTCCGCCACAAGTCCAGGGCCTGAATTTCGTTCAGTTGAGCGGCCATGAGCCCCCTTTTCGTTTCGATATCGAAACCTTTTTAGCCACTTCCCGGCGCCCGGGGCAACCGTTAACTCCCAGGAGCCCAAGGGATAAATGCCCGTTGGCGGCGGCAATCGCCGTTGATCCGGCGGCCGTCCCCGTCGTAGCTTCACCCCACCATGGCAGAACAGGTCACTACTCCTTCCCGTCCTCCCCTGACGCAGGCTCAGGCGCCATCTCTGGTGGCGGCCAAGGATCTGGGCCTGGCCGTTGGGCTGCCGCTTCTTTTCCTGGCGGCGAACCTGATCCCGGAACGGTCGTGGCGGCCCCTGGCCCGGGCCATAGCGCCCCATGCCGCCGGTATCCTGTCCCGCGGCAGGCGGGAACTGATGGAACAGGTGTCGGCGGTGATGGGAAGCCGGGCGCCGGACCATCCGCCGCAAGTGGTCGCCGGGGAACTTGTCGCCGGCGAAATCCAGAGGACCTTCCAGATCATGGCCAGCCATCTGCCGGGGCGGTGGCGGCCCGATATCAGGCTGGTGGGCGAAGACCATGTGCGGGCGGCTTTGCAAGCAGGCCGGGGCGTCATCTTGTGGGACAGCCATTTCTGCTTCGCCAGCCAGCTCACCAAGATGGCCTTTCACCGGGCCGGCATCGCCATTTCCCACCTCAGCCACCCCCGGCACGGGTTTTCATCCACCCGCTTCGGCATGGCGGTGCTCAACCCGGTGCAGACCCGGGCCGAGGTCCGCTACCTGAAGGAACGCATTTTGCTTTCCCTCCATGACGCCGGCGACGCCATGGAGCGGCTTCAGGCGCGCCTGGGCGAAAATGGCGTGGTTTCCATCACCGTCCGGGATACGGGCCGCCGGCCCCTGGAAGTTTCGCTGATGGACGCCAGGTTAAGGATTGCCGCCGGGGCGCCCAACCTGGCCCTTAAGACCGGCGCCGCGCTGGTTCCCGTGTTCACCGTTCAGGAAGAAGACGGCGGCTACACCACCACCGCCGAGGCGCCCATTGAATTCCCCGACGGTGCCCCGCGCGCCCAAGCCCTGCAGGCCGCCGCCGAGGATTACGCCCGGCGGCTGGAGTCTTATTTAATGAAATTTCCCGGCCAATGGTTCGGCTGGATCAATATCTAGTCGATCAGGTGTCCGGCTGGCCCTGGGCGGCGGCGCTGCGGCGGCGCCACAGGGCCCGGCTTTCGACATTCTGCCAGACCAGCAAGAAGGGAATGCTGGGGACGATTTCCCGCACCCGGGTGGCCAGGGAAATGGCCAGCATGAGGTCCGCCGGCAGGCCTACGGCAAGGCCGATAGCGATGTAGCTTCCTTCCTGCAGGCCGTAGCCGCCGGGGACGGCAAAGGAAATACCGCGTACCGCGACCACCAGCCCTTTGAGCAGTACCGCTTCCATGACGCCGATGGGATGGCCCATCAGGTAGGCGGCCAGCAGGATCTCGCCCACCAGCACCACCCGGGCTACCAGGCGCAGGCCGACGGCCAGGAAAATAACGCCCGGATGGCGGTATATGGCCTTGATGGCGTTGTCTACATCCTGGGCGCTGCCGATGATCCCCTGCCATTTTTCCGGGTTCCATACCCTGGAACCGGCGCCGGACGCCGTGCGGGCCATGAACGAAAGGCCGCCCCCCAACTGGACGGCGATGAAGCCGCCGATGCCCAGCGCCAACAGCCCGGCGCCGACCAGCGCCCCCCACACCAGGGCCGGATCGTCCACGGTGACGGCCAGCAGGGTAATGCCGACCAATCCCCAGACCAGAACGACGATGGCCTGGGCGGTCTTGTCGACCACCATGGTGGATACGGCACGGGTCGGGGAATGGTCCCACAAGGTCAGCACCCGGGCCTTGACCACCTCGCCGCCGATGGTCGCCACGGGCAGGAGCGTATTGACCGCCGAGCCCATCCACGAGGCTAAAAAAGTGTGGCCGAAGCCGGGCCGGTGGGCGGACGGAAACAGCCGCCGCCAGGCCTCGGAGCCGAACACCTGGTCGATGGGGGCGAAGATGCAGACCAGCAGCACCGCCCATCCCGCTTCGCTCAACAACCCGGCAACGGTTTCCACCCCCTGCCACACGACAAGCAGGGCCAGCACGGCGAGTCCCGCCAACAGGCCGATCAGGGAAGTTGTTTTCATGGGTTTGCTCATAGCCGATGCCCGGCCGGGAAGTCCATGTCTGATTGGAGGAGCCCCAAAGTCAGGGATGGAGCCAAAAAACGCAAGCCCGCCCATGGAGAACTTGCCCATGGGAAACTTGCCCATGGGAAACTTGTACGGTATCTCACCCGACTGAACGACAAAGGAGGCGGCGGTGAAAAAACTGACCCTGGTCATGGGCAACAAGAACTATTCGTCCTGGTCCCTGCGGCCGTGGTTGGCACTCAAAGCCACCGGCGCGGATTTCACCGAGATCGTCATTCCCCTGGACCGGCCGGAAACCGAAGCGGCCATCGCCGCCCATTCGGGCGCCGGCCGGGTGCCGGTGCTGCACCACGCGGAACGGACCATCTGGGAATCCCTGGCCATCTGCGAATACCTGGCGGAGCTTTTCCCCGGCGCCGGCTTGTGGCCGGAAGATAGGGACGCCCGCGCCACCGCCCGCTCGGTCAGTTGCGAAATGCATGCCGACTTCACCGCCCTTCGCGAAAACATGCCCATGGACATCCGCAACAGTTATCCCGGCAAGGGCATGACCTCGGAAGTGGCCGGCGACATCAGGCGCATCCAGGAAATCTGGAACCACTGCCGCAAGAAATTCGGTTCGGGCGGGGAATTTCTGTTCGGCGGGTTCACCATCGCCGACGCCATGTTCGCGCCGGTAGTCATGCGCTTTCGCACCTATGGCGTGGACCTGTCCCAAACTTGCCGGAAATATGCGGACACGGTGTGGGCCATGCCGGAGACCCAGGCCTGGGTCGAGGCGGCGCGGCAAGAACCCTTCGCCATGACCCGCTACGAAATAAAAGATTAGCCGGCGGCCGCTTCACCGGCCGATGGCATAGCCCTGCATCAAACGCGGGTTGGCGCCGGCCTTTAGCACCTCGCCATCCTTCGCCGCCGCGGTCAGGCGGCCGATGGACCAGTCTTCGTCCACTTCCACCCGGTGGCCTCGCTTTTTCAATTCATCGATAACCGCCGCCGGAAAGCGCCCTTCCACCGCCAGGTGCCCCGGATTCCATTCCCGGGGGTAGAAGGAACTGGGGAAGTGGTCGGTATAAAAGCCGGGCGCGTCGATGGCTTCCTGCAGGTTCATGCCGAAATGCACGTGGCGCAGGAACAGGTGCAGGGACCATTGATCCTGCTGGTCGCCGCCCGGGGTGCCGAAGACCATGTAGGGTTCGCCGCCGCGCAGCGCCAGGCCCGGGGTCAGGGTGGTGCGCGGCCGCCTGCCCGGCGCCAGGCTGGAAGGCAGGCCTTCTTGCAGCCAGAACATCTGCGCCCGATTGGTCAGGCAGAAGCCCAGGCCGGGAACCACCGGCGAGCTTTGCAGCCAGCCGCCGGACGGGGTGGCGGAAATCATGTTGCCGTCTTTATCGATAATATCGAAGTGGCAGGTGTCGCCGCCCTCGAATCGCGCCACCGTCGGATCGCCGACGCCCTGGGCGCCTGCATGGGCGCCTGCGTGGGCAATGTCTTCGCCGGTGGTTTTTTCCCGGATCACCGGCGCGCCGCCGAAACCGGGAATATCGCCGGGCCTCAACTCAAAGGACGCGGTATTTGTCACCAACTTGCGGCGCTGGCCGTTGTAGGCATCGCTCAACAGCGTTTCCACCGGCACGTCGATGAAATCCGGATCGCCATAGAAGGCTTCCCGGTCGGCGAAGGCCAGCTTGGCGCACTCGGTCACCGTATGAATGAATTGGGGGCTGTCGGCGCCCATGGCGGAAAGATCGAAGCCCTTGAGCAGCGCCAGTTGCTGCAGGAACGCGGGGCCTTGCCCCCAGGGTCCGGTCTTGCACACCGTGTAACCATGGTAGTCGTAGGTCAGCGGGTCTTCGACCGTCGCCCGCCACCCGGCCATGTCGCCGCCGGTCAGCAGCCCCCGGTTGACGCCGCCGGTAACATCCAGGACTTCCGCCTGGCGGAAGAAGCGGTCCACCGCCTCGGCGACGAAGCCCTGGCGCCAGCAGTCGCGCGCCGCTTCGATCTGTTCCTCGCGGTCCGTTGACGCCGCTTCCGCTTCTTCGGCGATGCGTTGATAGGTGGCGGCCAGGACCCGGTTGCGAAAGAGGGAACCGGCGGCGGGCACGTTTCCGCCCGGCAGGTATACTTCCGCCGAGGTCGGCCAGTGGTCGGCGAACAAACCTTTCACCGTTTCAATGGTGCTGCTGATATTGGAAACGAGGGGGTAGCCGCCGTCGGCGAAGCCCATGGCCGGGGTGAGCACGTCGCGCACCGTCCACGTGCCGTAATCCCGGAGCAAAAGCATCCAGGCGTCAAAGGCGCCGGGCACGACGGCGGAAAGCAGCCCGTTGCCGGGCACCATGTCCAGCCCCAGGCGCCGATAGGTTTCGATGGTCGCGGCGGCGGGCGCCGTGCCCTGGCCGCAGATCACCCGGGGCCGCCCGCCGTTTCCTCCTTTATCCCTGGCGGCGGAAAAAATCAGCGGCACCTCGCCGCCGGGACCGCACAGGTGAGGTTCCACCACCTGCAGGGCGAAGCCGGTGGCGGTCGCCGCATCGAAGGCGTTGCCGCCTTTTTCCAGCACCGCCATACCGGTCGCCGTCGCCAGCCAGTGGGTGGAGGCGACAACGCCGAAAGTGCCGAGAATTTCCGGGCGGGTGGTGAAGGCGGGCATGGGTCTTTTCTAGCAGGAAAGGCCCATTTATGGGAATCGGGCATTTTGAAACCGGCGAGGCCCGGCCGCCGGGAAGATAATGGCCCTTCGCCGAACAAGATGCGCGAACTTGGCGTGTTTTTTCCTAACCGTCATTCTAGCGCCCATCGCCGCCATCGCGCCGGTCGGCGGGAATGGCCCTGTCATTTGGGTTTTCCAATGCCGGTAAAAATTCCTTTTTTTAAAATATCCTTAATTAACTAAGGTTAATATCGCCTGGGCAGCATTAGCTTATAATAACCATACATAAAATACGGTTTTTTAATAATTCTTATACATTAATGGGTTGCGGCTTAGGCCATTCCAGAATGGGCGCTCGAATTCAATTGACGACCGAGTTAAGGCGCAAGGACTTTCTGGGCTGCAACTACCGGCCGTCCCACCCTGTTATCCGCCCTCCGTGGGCCATTTCCGAGAGCGACTTTCAGGAGCTCTGCACCGGCTGCAACGCCTGCATCGACAGATGTCCCACATCCATTCTGAAAAAGGCGCGCGGCGGCTATCCCATCGTCGTTTTCGACAATGACCAATGCACCTTCTGCGGCGGCTGCGCCGAAGTTTGCAAGCCCCGGGCCTTGCGAAGGGAAGAAGGTAACCCGCCCTGGACCCTGGTTGCCTCGGTTAACGCATCGTGCTTGTCGAGCGCCGGAGTCACCTGCCGAATCTGCGGTGACTACTGCGATGCCCGGGCCATTGCTTTCAAGCTTGCCGTTGGCGGCAAGGCGACGCCGGTTATCGAGCGGTCCCTCTGCACCGGTTGCGGCGCCTGCATCGCGCCATGCCCCGTCCGCGCCATACGAATTCAATGAAGGATTGATTGGGGAGACCGCTCTCATGAGCATATCCGGCTTGGTCATACATACCCACCCCTTCCAGGCGGAAGCGGTCGCCCGGAAAATAGGCGCCGTCGACGGCGCCGAAATCCACGCCGCCACCGATGATGGCCGTCTGGTGGTAACGCTGGACGAACCGGACAACGCGAAGGCATCCGATACCTTTGTCAGGATTCAGGACCTGGACGGCGTGCTGTCCGTGTCCCTGGTCTACAACTATTTCGAACAGCAGACAGACGAAAAGGAAGCAATCGATGACAATTTCCAGACGTGATTTCATCAAGACGAACGCCGCCTTGGCCGCGGCCGCGGCGGTAGGCGTGACCCTGCCCGCAGGCGAGTCCGCCTTGGCGGCTGATGACGGCATCCGCTGGGACAAGGGTGTTTGCCGTTTCTGCGGCACCGGCTGTGGCGAGCTCATCGGCGTCAGGAATGACAAGATCGTCGCTGTCCAAGGCGACCCGGATTCCCCCGTCAACAAGGGGCTGAACTGCATCAAGGGTTATTTTCTCGCCAAGATCATGTACGGCAAGGATCGCCTGACCAAGCCCTTGTTGCGCATGAAGAACGGCAAGTTCGACAAGAACGGCGAGTTCGCGCCGGTGTCGTGGGACCAGGCCTTCGACATCATGGCCGAGAAGTGGACGGCGGCGATCAAGAAGAACGGTCCGACCAGTATCGGCATGTTCGGTTCCGGCCAGTGGACCATCTTCGAGGGTTACGCCGCCGTCAAGCTTATGAAGGCGGGCCTGGGCAGCAACAACATCGATCCCAATGCGCGTCATTGCATGGCGTCGGCCGTCGGCGCCTTCATGCGGGCCTTCGCGCTCGACGAGCCGATGGGCTGCTACGACGACCTGGAACACGCCGACGCCTTTGTCCTTTGGGGCTCCAACATGGCGGAAATGCACCCGATCCTGTATTCCCGCATGGCCAACACACGCCTGACAAAACCGGGTTGCGAGGTGCACGTGATGTCGACCTTCAGGCACCGCAACTTCGATCTTTCCGACAACGACATTATCTTCACCCCGCAAACGGATTTGGTGATCGCCAACTACATCGCCAACTACATCATCCAGAATGGCGCCGTGAACAAGGAGTTCATGGACAAGCACATCAACGTCAACAAGACGACCACCGACATCGGCTACGGCTTGCGCCCCGGGCATCCGCTGCAGAAAAAGGCGAAGAACCCGAACAAGGGGAAATTTACCAAGATCAGCTTCGACGAATACGCCAAGTTGGTTTCGGAATACACCCTTGAGAAGGCCAGCAAGATGTCGGGGGTGGCGCCCGAGAAACTGGAACGCCTGGCCAAGCTCTACGCCGACCCGAACAAGAAGGTGGTGTCCTTTTGGACCATGGGCTGCAACCAGCACACCCGCGGCGTGTGGATGAACGGCCTGATCTACAACATCCATTTCCTGGTCGGGAAGATTTCAGAGCCGGGCAATGGACCGTTCTCGCTCACCGGCCAGCCTTCGGCCTGCGGCACGGCGCGAGAGGTCGGCACTTTCGCCCATCGTCTGCCGGCCGACCTGGTGGTCAAGAAAGAGGGCCACCGCAAGGTGGCGGAGAAGATATGGAATATCCCGCCGGGCGTTATTCCACCCAAGCCCGGATTCCATGCCGTCCTCCAGAACCGCAAGCTCAAGGACGGCAAGCTCAACGCCTACTGGGTGATGTGCACCAACAACTTGCAGGCGGCGCCCAACATGAACGAGGAGGGCTATCCCGGTTACCGCAATCCCAAGAACTTCATCGTCGTTTCCGATCCCTATCCTACGGTGACCGCCATGGCCGCCGACCTGATCCTGCCGACCGCCATGTGGATGGAGAAGGAAGGGGCCTACGGCAACGCCGAACGGCGCACCCAGTTCTGGCGCCAGCAGGTTTCGTCTCCGGGAGAGTCCCAATCCGACATGTGGCAAATCGTCGAGTTCTCCAAGCGGCTCAAGGTCGACGACATATGGCCCGCCGATGTGCTCGCTAAGAAGCCGGAGCACAAGGGCAAGACGTTGTACGAAGTCCTGTTCGCCAACGGCCAGGTCAACAAGTTCCCGCTCAGCGAACTGCAGCCGGGCTTCCAGAACGACGAATCCCATGACTTCGGCTTCTACGTCCAGAAGGGACTGTTCGAGGAGTACCGCCGGTTCCAGTTCGAGGGTCCGAAGAAAGGACACGAGATGGCGCCGTTCGAGACCTACCATAAGAATCGTGGCATGCGTTGGCCGGTCATCGACGGCAAGGAGACCATGTGGCGCTACCGGGAGGACTACGATCCCCACGTCAAGAAAGGCGAGGGCGTTAGATTCTACGGCAGGAAGGACGGCAGGGCGAACCTCATCTTCGCCCCGTACGAGCCGCCGGCCGAGAGCCCGGATAAAGAGTACGACCTGTGGCTGGTCACCGGCCGCGTGCTGGAGCACTGGCATTCCGGCACCATGACCCGGCGTGTGCCCGAACTCTACCGGGCGTTCCCCAACGCCAAGGTGTACATGAACCCGGCTGACGCCAGGGCTCGGGAACTGCGGTGCGGCGATGAAGTCAAGCTGCAAACCCGGCGTGGCGAACTGCTGACGCGTATCGAAACCCGCGGCCGCAACAAACCGCCGGAAGGAATGGTTTTTATTCCCTTCTTCGACGCCAGCCAGTTGGTCAACAAGTTGACCCTTGACGCCACCGACCCGCTGTCCAAGGAAGCGGATTTCAAGAAGTGCGCCTGCCGAGTGGTCGAGGCGTAGGGATCGTCAACGCGCGGTTTGGAGGTTCATCGTGGTCAGCGACAAGCCCATTGAACGGTCGCGCGTTAATAACCGCAGGCGGTTCCTGGCCGATACGGCCAGGATCACCTGCGGCGTCGCCATTTTCGGCTTGGCCCTTGGCCTGTATTCCAAACAGGGCCGGTCCCTGCCGGCGACCGCTTTGCGTCCGCCCGGGGCTTTGTCCGAGGAAGATTTCCTCGGGGCCTGCGTGCGTTGCGGACAGTGTGTTCGCGATTGCCCGTATCCGACGCTCGGCTTGGCCGAATTGGGTGGCGAAGTGACGGTCGGAACACCCTTTTTCACCGCCCGCGAGGCGCCGTGCGAGATGTGCGAGGACATCCCCTGCATCGCCGCCTGCCCGACCGGCGCTCTTGATCCGGGGGTCACCGACATCGACGATGCGCGGATGGGCTTGGCGGTGCTGGTCGACGAGGAAAACTGTCTCGCCTTCCTCGGCCTGCGTTGCGAAGTCTGCTACCGGGTCTGCCCCCTCATCGGAAAGGCGATCACGCTCGAACATCAGCGGAATCCGCGCGCCGGCATGCTTGCCCGGTTCCTTCCCACGGTCCACTCCGACCGTTGCACCGGCTGCGGTAAGTGCGAGGAGACATGCGTACTTGACGAGGCCGCCATTAAGGTGTTCCCGATTGAACTCGCCAAGGGCAAGCGCGGAAGTCACTACAGACTGGGTTGGGGGGAGAAGCAAAAGGCCGGCAAGCCGCGGGTGTCCGGCATCATCGAACCGCCGTCTCGCCGTCCGGAGGCCAGGCTGTGAGCACGAACCTCCACCCCGGACGCGAAGCCACCGCCGAAAAGGGTTGGCTGGCCGCCCACAAATGGCTGTTGTTGCGCCGGGCATCCCAACTGTTCGTCATCGGTCTGTTCCTGGTCGGCCCGTTGACCGGGTTTTGGTTCGCCAAGGGCAGCCTCGCCGCAAGCATGATCCTGAATACCCTGCCGTTGAGCGATCCTTTCATTATGGCGCAATCCTTCCTCGCCGGGCATGTTCCCCAGACGACAGCGCTGGTCGGCGCCGCCATCGTGATCGCGTTTTACATGCTGGTCGGCGGCCGGGTCTATTGTTCCTGGGTGTGCCCGGTCAACATCGTCACCGACACCGCCCAATGGCTTCGGCGGCGAATGGACATTGAGGGCGGGGTTCGGTACTCCCGCCGAACCCGCTACTGGGTGATGGCCATGACCTTGGTTGTGGCTTTCACCACCGGTACCATCGCCTGGGAACTGGTGAACCCGGTCACCGTGATTTTCCGCGGCCTGGTTTTCGGCCTGGTTTTCGGCATGGGTGTCGCGTGGGTGGTGGTGCTCGCCGTGTTCCTGCTCGACCTCTTTGTCGGCAACAGGGCCTGGTGCGGGCATCTGTGCCCTGTCGGCGCCTTCTACAGCCTGCTCGGCCGGACCAGCCTGCTCAGGGTCAAGACGGGCCGCCGCGAGGCCTGTGATGACTGCATGGACTGCTTCGCGGTGTGCCCCGAACCGCACGTTATCACGCCGGCGTTGCGGGGGGCGGACAGGGGGGCGGGACCGGTCATCCTGGCGCTCAATTGCACCAATTGCGGCCGTTGCATCGACGTCTGCGCACCCAACGTTTTCACCTTCACCACACGTTTCGACGACAAGGTAGACAGCCACGCGAGGCCGCAATCCACCGTGCTCTCACGGGAGGTCGCATGAGAAATGAACTTTCTTTCCGGTCTGCCCGGGCAGGTCGCCGTTCGCATCAGGGAAAATCTTGTTTGAATGTTGTTTTATATGGAGGTTTGGCTATGAAGAAAATTATCGTTATGACGATGGGAGGACTGGCATTGACGTTTGCGATGCTCATTCTCCAGGCGCCGGCATCCGCGGGCAACGTTGTGTCCTTGCGTGGCGACAACAGCCTTCCAACCAACATCTCCGCGCCGAAACTATTCAAGGCCGAGGAGCCGGAAAAACTGTTTTCACGCGCCTACAAGGGAGCCCCGCCATTGATCCCTCATCAGGTGGACTACAACAAAGACAAGTACAAGATCACGATCAGGAAAAACGGTTGTCTGGATTGCCACGACAAGTCGGTGTCCGACAAACCGAAATCACCCAAGGCCGACAAGAGCCATTACACCGGACCGAATGGCGTGATAGGGGACGAGATATTCAAGAGCCGATACTACTGCGCTCAGTGTCATGTTCCCCAGCTTCAAACCGAACCGCTGGTCGTGAACACCTTCGTGGGCAGCAAGTAACCCACCTTTTCCGGCCTCGGGTCGTCCGAAGGGCTTGCCGTTGCAACCTATAAACAGCGGCGGATTGACCTTGCCGCCATCCCGTGCGGCGCCCAACTCACCGGGCGTCACCGCCACCGGAGAAAAGACGCTTTTCGGGTTGCTCCGGAAAAAGCCAAACCCTATGTCCCGTTCGCCGGGGGCCGGATCGCGTAGCGATACAGCGTTGACCTGCGTCAATTGTTTGAGGCGTTCCAGGTCCAGAGCCTCGATATCCAATAGCGATCCGGCCATGACCGGATCGGGTCATATTTCAAGCCCACTGTGGATGCCCTGGTCATCCCGCTGATCCCGAATTTTCTCCCCCTTCCCATTTTCAGGCACTAACCCTTGTTTCCGCCGGGGTTTTTGAGATAATTTCGCCAAACCGAGAATAGGAAAAACTTGGTTTCCGCGCCGGAAACGCCGTCAACCCCGCAGGCCGTCAGTTTCACAGGCCAGCCACACAGGGAGAGCAATTGAACCATGTCTGAAGATCAGGTCTTCCCAGTCCCGGAGGCCGCCGCCAAGGCCGCCTTGATCGACAACGACAAATACCAGCAGATGTACAAGCACTCCATCGACGACCCGGAAGGGTTCTGGGGCTAACACGGCAAGTGTATCGACTGGATCAAGCCCTATACCAAGGTCAAGGATGTCAACTTCAAGGCCTCCGACGTCCACATAAAATGGTATTACGACGGCACCCTGAACGCCTGCGCCAACTGCATCGACCGCCACCTGGAAAACGGGGCGATCAGACAGCGATCATCTGGGAAGGCGACGACCCGTCGGTCAGCCGCTCGTTCACCTATAAAGAATTACACGAAATGGTTAGCCGCCTGGGCAACGCGCTGAAGAACGAGGGCATCAAGAAAGGCGACGTGGTGACCATCTACATGCCCATGATCCCGGAAGCCGCCGTCGCCATGCTGGCCTGCGCCCGCATCGGCGCCATCCATTCGGTGGTCTTCGGCGGCTTTTCACCCGACGCCCTGGCCGGGCGAATCCAGGATTGCGAATCCAACTGCGTGATCACCGCCGACGAAGGGGTGCGCGGGGCGAAAAAAATCCCCTTGAAGGCCAACGCGGACGCGGCGGTGGAAAGCTGCCCTACGGTGAAGAAGGTATTCGTGGTCAGCCATACCAAGGCCGATATCAACTGGGTGGAAGGCCGGGACGTGCGCTACCACAAGGCCTGCGCCGACGCCTCCCCCGACTGCGAACCCGAGGAAATGAACGCCGAAGATCCGCTGTTCATTCTTTATACGTCCGGATCCACCGGCATGCCCAAGGGGGTGATGCACACCACCGGCGGCTACATGGTCTATACCTCCATCACCCATCGTTACATTTTCGATTACCACGACGGCGATGTGTACTGGTGCACGGCGGACGTCGGCTGGGTGACCGGCCACAGCTATATCGTTTACGGGCCATTGGCCAACGGCGCCATCTCGGTGATGTTCGAGGGGTTGCCCAACTATCCGGATGCGTCCCGCTTCTGGCAGGTGTGCGACAAGCACAACGTCAACATTTTCTACACCGCGCCGACGGCCATCCGCGCCATCATGCGCGACGGCGACGAACCGGTGAAAAAGACCAGCCGAAAATCCTTGCGCATCCTGGGCACGGTGGGCGAACCGATCAACCCGGAAGCCTGGCGGTGGTATTACAACATCGTCGGCGAGAAGCGCTGCCCGATCGTCGATACCTGGTGGCAGACGGAAACCGGCGGCATTTTGATCACCCCCCTGCCCGGCGCCACGGCGCTCAAGCCCGGTTCCGCCACCTGGCCCTTTTTCGGTATCGAACCGGTAATCGTTGACGGCGACGGCCATGTGCTGGAAGGGGAGACGGAGGGCAACCTGTGCATCGCCGATTCCTGGCCCGGCCAGATGCGCACGGTCTACAAGGATCATGAACGCTTCGTGCAGACCTATTTCAGCGTTTATCCGGGCCTGTACATGACCGGCGACGGCTGCCGCCGGGACGGCGACGGGTATTACTGGATCACCGGCCGGGTGGATGACGTGATCAACGTATCCGGCCACCGCATGGGCACGGCGGAAGTGGAAAGCGCCCTGGTCGCCCACAAGGACGTCGCCGAAGCCGCGGTGGTCGGCGCGCCCCACGACATCAAGGGCCAGGGCATCTATGCCTACGTGACCCTCAACACCGGCGTCGAGCCCTTGGGCGAATTGAAGAAGGAACTGGTGCAGTGGGTGCGCAAGGAGATCGGCCCCATCGCCTCGCCCGACTGGCTGCAATGGGCGCCGGGCCTGCCCAAGACCCGGTCGGGCAAGATCATGCGCAGGATTTTGCGCAAGATCGCCGAAAACGATTACGCCACCCTGGGCGACACCTCCACCCTGGCCGACCCGGCGGTGGTGGACGACCTGATCGAGAACCGGCAGAACCGCTGAGGAAATTCAAAAGCGGAAATAGATGAAGGTTTCCGAGCGGTCCAGGAACAGCAGCGTGGCGACGAACAGCAGCGCGAAACCGGCGGTGCGCATTATGGCCGGTGCCTGGCCGCTGGTTACGGTCTCGACGATTTTTTCAATGCGCAGCCCGTAGCAGATCAGCGCGGCGACCAAAACGGCAACCCACATTTCAAGGCTGGGTTCGGCTTGGCTGACCGTGGCCCCGCCCAGCAGGCTGAGGGCGAAGGCCTTGGCTTCGGCAAAATCGAAAAGAAACAAAACCCAGCCCAGGGATACCAGCGTAAAGGTAAACAGCAATTGCAAAAGCCTGGGCGCGGCGTTCCACCAACGGGCCGTGAGGTGATGAAAAACGACCAGCGCGGCGTGAAACAGCCCCCAGACAATGAAGGTCCATCCGGCCCCGTGCCACAGGCCGGCGACGGCGAAGATGATGACAATGTTGCGCACGTAAGCCTTATTGCCACCCAGGGGCAGGTACAGGTAATCCCGGATCCAATAGGAAAGGGTCATGTGCCATCCGCGCCAGAATTCCCTGGGGTTCAGCGCCGAATAGGGGCGGTTGAAGTTTTGCGGGAAGGTGAAGCCGAACAATGCGCCCAGGCCGATGGCGATCAGGGAATAGCCGTAGAAATCGAAATAAATCTGAAAGCTGTAAGCCAGGACCACAAAGACGGCCGCCGTTACCGGCAGCCCGCCCGGGTCGGCGGCCAGGGGGGCAATGTAATGGCTGAGGGTATCGGCGATCAGCACCTTGACCGCCAAGCCGAAACAAATGTAGCCGATGGCCTTGGCGGAGAAATCGCCCGTAAGCCGGAAATTTCGCAACCGGTCCAGCCCGTCGGCGACGTGATGAAAACGAAGGATGGGGCCGGCGACCAGTTGCGGGAAAAAACTGATGTAAAGGGCGAAGCGGTGCAATGGAGGTACTTGCGCCACGTCGCCCCGGTATCGGTCGACGGCGAAGGACACCAACTGGAAGGTGAAGAACGAAATACCGGCGGGAAGCACGATGTTGGCGAACATATCGAAGGTTTCGTCTTCCAGGGCGCCGTCGATGCCGGTGAACTGACGGATGATGAAACCCAGGTATTTATAGTAGGTTAGCGCCCCCAGGGGCGGCAGGACCGCGACCAGCAACCATGCCTTGCTGCCGATAATGGCGTCGCCGCGGGTGACGCCATACACCCACAGGATGCCCACCGCTAGGACCACCGCGTGCTCCACCCCCGACAATCCGTAGAAGACTAGCGAAGCGGCAACCAACAGATGGACCCTGATTTCACGGCCCCGCAACAACCGGAAGGCCGCCAATACCAGGGGCAGAAAGACAAACAGAAATTCGAACTGGTTGAAGATCACGGCACGCAGGCCCCGCCCCGGTCTTCCAGCAGCCGGGTGAGATAGGCGCCCAGGCTGGCCGCCGGTGCATGGCTATGATCGCGCCAGGTCAGGGCCGGTCCGGGCAGGGCCAAGGGCGCCGGAACGCAGGCCAGCCCGTACCTGCCGCACGAGGCGAGAAACTGTTTTCGCGCCCGGGCCGCTTGGGCGGACGGGTTTGTACCCAGCGCCCGGGCGCTTGAGGGTTCGAGGGCGGATTCGTAAACCACCACGCGGATACCCTTGCCGGCAAGTCGTTTCAGGCGTTCCAGGTCGTAGTCCAGGTAACCCGGCATGATCTGGGATGGCGCCGGTGTCATGATGTCATTGGGCCCGCCGCCCGGGCCCACGGGCTTGGTCATGCGGCTGCCGTCGGAGCGGTACCCGACCTCCGACGGCAAGGGCCGGCCGAAGGCGTCATCGGGACTGTTCAGAACGCCGGCGATGGTGCGGGACAGGACATCGAATTCGAACTCGAACTTGAATAAACGGCTTTCGGTATACAGATGGCGCCACATCATGCGGCCCACCTCCCGAAGCGGGATGTCCGGACGCATTATCCCGGCCCAAATATCCCTGGCCGCCAACCGCCACCGTTCGCCGGCCGGGGGATAAAGGGGATTGGCGTAATATTGCAGCTCGAAGTTGTCGACGCTGATAAGCGCCGTCTTCGGCGCCTTGCCGGCCGCCGCCAGGGATTCCAAGAACGCCACGTTGGCCCTAAGGGATTCTCCGGAGAGGGAAAAGTTGAAAAAACTGCATCCGGCCAAACCCACCTGATTGGCGCCCACATCCAGGCTGCGGCTGTTACCGAACAGGCCGACGTCGAAGGATGGGCTTTCCAGGGCGTGACGGCGCTTGAGCCGGGCGAAGGCCGATCCCGAGACATTGTTGAGAAAGACCTGCCGATCCTTGCCGCCGCCGAAAGGATCGGCGGCGGGCAACAGCCCACCGAGGGCCATAACCCCGGAAATAAGGATAGCGGTAGTGGCCAGAAACCAAAGCGGTTTTATCATTGCCGGAAGTTTCTACCCCGCTTGGAAGCCAAGGGCCAGCCCGGGGCGCACGTTGGAGCCTGGTTGAATCGTTTGTCGTCTCAGCACCAACCCTGCCGCTTGCCGCCTTGATAAGCGTGGCCGAGTTCCCGCTGGATCAACAGCCGGGCCAGGTCCGCGCCGTCCGCCGTCAGTACCCGGGCAACCACCCGGCCGGCATACTTGCCATACTGGATTTCGCGCAGCACCACCGGCCCGCCGCCGATGGCGGCGATGGCGAAGGCGCGGGCCTGGCGGGCTTTATCCCGTTCAATGCCGCAACGTCCCGCCAATTCGGGGGCGTCGACCCCGGCCATCCGCACCCGGGTTTCCACTTCCTGGCCCAGCCAGATGCGGGCCCGGACGAGGAGCGTATCGCCGTCGATGACGCTCAGCACCCGGGCCGGGATGGGGCCGGGGATGCGTTCTCCCGCTACCGCCATTGCGCCCGCCAGAAGCGCGATTACCGGCCACAGGCGCATGAACAACGATCCATTCCACAGATGACGCATGACAATTATTAGGGGTAATTATATAATATATTACAATAAATAAGGGCCAATACCCGATGGGTTCAGTGGCGAAAACCCATTCCGTCCGCCGCCAAGCCGGAGCCCACGGCCCCAGTATCCCGTTCGACCCCTTGCCCGGAGGAATAAGGCCATCCAAAATACCAGAAAACAGAACAATACAAGAACATTTTTTGGGCTCCCGTTGCCCCAAGGCGCCGTAAGCTGGATAAAAAACAATGAATTTAAAGGGTTGACGGTCTAGAAATCGATGCAGCGGCCGTTTTTTTCCCAATCCCCATAGCGGGTGGGATCGGGTTTTCGGGGTTCCGGCGGCGCCGAATCGGTTTTCGCCGCCGCCGATCCCTTGTTTGCCGGCGTCCTGTCGGCGGGCGATCGATGGGGGCGGGCCGGCGCTGCGTCTTTATCCACAATCTCGGGAGCGGCCTGTGGGTTGACCTGGGGGTTGACCTGGGGGCCGGACAGGGAATCCCGGAAGGACGCAGGAGGGGTGGTGTCCGGTGATTTCGCCATCGGTTTTATTGCCTATCCCGCTGTCATGGCCCTTGACTTGCTGGCCGGCGTACCCGCCCGGTACGAGTAAAGTGGTACTGGTAGAGCGGCATGGGTAAGATAGCAGATTCCTTCCCCCACCCCTAAGAAACCGTGGTGAAACTATTCCATCCTGTTTCCCGCCCCGCCCCGGGTGCGGTTTGAAAAACGGCGTGCCATGAATACATCAGAAAAAATGCCCACCGAACTGATCGACCGCATAGCGGCGCTGGACCTACTGGCCGCCGTGCTGCACCGCAAGCAGCCCCTGGATGACGCCTTGGTATCCTTGGAATCGGTCCGGCGCCTCGAAGGGCGGGACCGGGCCTTCGCCCGCAACCTGGCGGCGACGACGCTTCGCCGCCTGGGCCAGATCGATCACCTGATCGGCCGTTGCCTGGAAAAGCCTCTGCCCCGCCGTGCCGCCGGCCTGAAGGACATTTTGCGCCTGGGCGCGGTCCAGCTTTTGTTTCTCGACGTCGCCGATCACGCCGCCGTCGACACCGGCGTGCGCCTGGCCCGGGAGCGCAAGTTCGGTACTTTCACCAAACTGACCAACGCCGTGCTGCGCCGCCTGGGTCGCGACGGCAAGGCCTGGCTGGACGAACAGGATGAGGCGCGTCTCAACACCCCCGGCTGGCTGTGGGAAAGCTGGTCCGCCGCCTATGGGGAGGATACCTGCCGGGCCATTGCCAAGGCCCACCTGAGCGAAGCGCCCCTGGACCTGACCCTCAAGAAAGAGGGCGGGGCCGAGGCCGTGGATTGGGCGGAACGGCTGGCGGCGCGGCGGCTTCCCACCGGGACTTTGCGCCTGGCGGCCAAGGGCGCGGTGACGGCGCTGCCCGGATTCGGCGAAGGGGCGTGGTGGGTCCAGGACATGGCCGCCGCCATGCCCGCCCGGCTGCTGGGGAATATCCGCGGCCAACACGTCATCGATCTCTGCGCCGCGCCCGGCGGCAAGACCCTGCAACTGGCGGCGGCGGGCGCCCGGGTGACCGCCGTCGACCGGGGACGGCAGCGCATGAAGCGCCTGCAAGAGAACCTGGACCGCATGGGGCTCAAGGCGGAAACGGTGATCGCCGATGCCGCCACTTACCGGCCCGCGGCCCCGGCGGACGCGGTGCTGCTGGATGCGCCCTGCAGCAGCACCGGCACCCTGCGCCGCCATCCGGACGTGGCCCGGCTGAAAAAACCGCAAGACGCGGCCAGGCTGGCCAAGGTTCAGGAGCGCCTGCTGAAAGCGGCGGTGGACATGGTGCGCCCCGGCGGCGTGCTGGTCTATTGCGCCTGCTCCTTGCAACCGGAAGAAGGGCCGGAACGGATCGCCCAAGTGCTGGACAGCGGCGCGCCCCTGGAACGGCTGAGCATCGGGCCGGAAGAAGTGGGCGGATTGAAGGAACTGGTTACCGCCCGGGGCGATCTTCGCACCCTGCCCTGTCACCTGGCCGAAGAAGGCGGCATGGACGGCTTTTACGCCGCCCGGCTGCGGCGGAAATGACCGTTAACCCTTTACTCACGGGCGGCCCGGATAGTACACACGGGGGCCGTTGAAGCAAGGGACGCCATGGTAAAGAAAGCCGCGATTCATGAGGATTACGGCCGCAAGGAGGCGATCAAGACCGGTTCGGACCGGTCTTTCGGCATTGTCTTCGCCGTCGTTTTCACGGTCATTGGCCTGTGGCCGCTGGCCGGGGGTGGCGATGTCCGGCTGTGGGCGCTGGGGGTTGGATCTGCTTTCGCGCTGGCCGCCCTGGTGGCGCCGGCAAGCCTGAAGCCTTTCAACCGGCTATGGTTCCGCTTTGGGCTGCTGTTGCACCGGGTGGTCAATCCGCTGGTGATGGGGTTGCTGTTTTTTGTCACCATCACGCCCATGGCCTGGGGCCTCCGCCTGTTGGGCAAGGACCCCCTAAAGCGGCGGTTTGATCCGAATGTAGCGACTTACTGGATCGAGCGCAGGCCGCCGGGGCCCGAGCCAAAGTCCATGAAGTATCAATTCTAGGGAAGACCAAATGAGCTTTATCGCCGAACTGTGGATGTTCCTTCGGGTGCGCAAGAAATTCTGGCTGCTGCCGATCCTCATCATGATGGTGGTCTTCGGCGGGCTGGTGGTGCTGAGCCAGGGTTCGGCGGTGGCGCCCTTCATCTACACTATTTTCTAGGCGGGGCTGTCGCTTGCGCATCCTGGGCCTTTCCGCCTTTTACCACGACAGCGCCGCCGCCTTGGTCGAGGACGGGCGCATCGCCGCCGCCGCCCAGGAGGAGCGCTTCACCCGCAAGAAGCACGACGCGGCATTTCCCACCCACGCCATGGAGTTCTGCCTGGAAAAAGCGGGATGCGGGCTTGAAGGCGTGGACTTCGTCGCCTTTTACGACAAGCCGTTCTTGAAGTTCGAGCGGCTGTTGGAAACCTACCTGGCCTTCGCGCCAAGGGGTTTTGCGTCCTTCAAGATGGCGATGCCCCTGTGGCTGCGCGAAAAGCTGTTCCAGAAGGACCTGCTGCGGAAAAAGTTCAAGACTTACGATGCCGGCTTCGACTGGGCCAACAAGCTTCTGTTCGCCGAACATCACCAGAGCCACGCCGCCAGCGCCTTCTATCCGTCGCCTTTCGAGCGTGCCGTGGTGCTGACCATGGACGGAGTAGGGGAATGGGCGACCACCTCGGCGGCCATCGGCAACGGCAACAAGCTCGACGTGATCAAGGAAATCCACTTTCCCCATTCCTTGGGCCTGCTCTATTCGGCCTTCACCTATTACACCGGTTTCAGGGTCAACTCGGGCGAATACAAGGTGATGGGCCTGGCGCCTTATGGGGAGCCCCGTTACCGGGACAAGATCCTGGATACCCTGATGGACGTCAAGGAGGACGGGTCCTTCCGCCTGGACATGTCTTATTTCGATTACTGCACCGGGCTGACCATGACCAACGGTCGTTTCCACGACCTGTTCGGCGGCCCGCCCCGGTCGCCGGAGACCGAGCTGCTGGACCAGCGGCACATGGACCTGGCGGCGTCGATACAGGCGGCGACGGAAGAAGTGGTGCTGCGCCTGACCCGTTCCCTGGCCAAGGAGACCAGCGAGAAGAACCTGTGCCTGGCCGGCGGCGTGGCGTTGAACTGCGTCGCCAACGGCCATGTCTTGCGCGACGGGGCCTTCGACAACATCTGGATCCAGCCGGCGGCGGGGGACGCGGGCGGCGCCCTGGGGGCGGCGTTGTCCGTCTATCATCGCTACCAGGATGGGCCGCGAAAGGCCAATGGCGCCATGGATTCCATGCGCGGCGCCTACCTGGGCCCCGAACCGGCGCAGAGCGAGATCGAGGAACGGCTGAGCAAGGCCGGCGCCCGCTTTACCACCGTGAGCGGGGATGAGTTGATTGACGCCACCGCCCGGGCCCTGGCGGAAGGCAAGGCGGTGGGATGGTTCCAAGGCGCCATGGAGTTCGGCCCGCGGGCATTGGGCGGCCGTTCCATCCTCGGCGACGCCCGTTCGCCCGGCATGCAAAAGACCCTGAACCTGAAAGTGAAATACCGGGAATCCTTCCGCCCCTTCGCGCCCTCGGTGCTGCGCGAAGACGTCGATGAGTGGTTCACCCTGGATACGGACAGCCCCTACATGCTGATCGTCGCCGGGGTGGCGGAAGAAAAGCGCCGGGCAATGAGCGAAGCCGAAGAGGCCTTGTTCGGCATCGACAAGCTGAACGTGGCGCGCTCGGAGATCCCGGCCATTACCCACGTCGATTATTCGGCCCGGGTGCAGACCGTGCACCGGGAAACCAATCCCCGCTATCACGCCCTGATCAGCCGCTTCAAGGAACTGACCGGCTGCCCGGTGATCGTCAACACCAGTTTCAACGTGCGCGGCGAACCGATCGTCTGCACGCCCGAGGACGCCTTTCATTGTTTCATGGGCACGGGCATCGAGGTGCTGAGCATCGGCGACTGCATCCTCAGGAAGGAAGATCAGGACCCGGCGCTGAAAAAGGATTACAAGGACGCCTTCGAACTGGATTGATCTTCGGGGATTGATTTGGTGGCGGGGGGCAGGTCCCCCGAAAAAGAGCGAGGAAGGCGGCGGTGAGCCGAATATCCGACCTATCCCTTCGACTGTCCGTGCCGCCCCTGCGGCGGGTGCTGAGGTCGTTGGTGTACGGCAGCGCCCTCTATGACCTGACGCTGCGGGGCCGGGTGCCGCCGGGGTTGAAAAACGAGGGGTTGAAAAGTATTCCGCCGGAATCCCGGCTGGGCAATCCCGAGATCGCCTCGGCCATCCTTCAGGGTGTCTTTACCCTGAACGGGCGCAAGATTCCCTTGGGGGAATCCCCCTGGTCCCAGTTCATGGAAGACGACGCGGCGGCGGCCCTGCACGGGTTTGGATGGTTGAGGGACCTTTGGGCGCTGGGTTCGGAAAACGCTTCCCGCCATGCCCGCCGGTTGACCGTGGACTGGATCCGCGCCCATGGACGCTGGGGCGACGTGACCTGGCGGGCCGACGTGGCCGGCGACCGACTTTCCAACTGGCTGGCCGCGTTTCCTTTCCTGAACCGGGGGGCGGACGCCCGGTTCCGCGATGAGTTTTTCCGCTCGGCTGTCCGCCAAACCCGGCACCTTGGCCGGGTGGCGGGGCGGGAAACCGGCGGCGCCAACCGGTTGCTGGCGATCAAGGGGCTGGTCTATGGCGGCGCCTGCCTATCCGCCGGGGAGGCCGCCCGGGGGGCTGCCAAGGGCGCCGTTCTGGCCCACGGATTGAAACTGCTGAAGCGGGAAATCGCTACCCAGATCCTGCCCGACGGTGGTCATTACCAGCGCAACCCGACCCAACACCTGCTGGCGCTCGGCCATCTGGTGGACATCCGCGCCACCCTGGCCGCCGCGCACCACGCTGTGCCCCCGGAACTGCAGTCCGCCCTGGAGCGCATGCCGCCCCTGCTGCGCGCCTGGCGGCACGGGGACGGGCGCCTGGCCCTTTTCAACGGCGGCGGCGAAGGGGTGCCGAGGGAAATCGACACGGTGCTGGCTCAGGCTGGCCCCCGGGGAAAGGCGCTTTCGAGCGCCCCCCACACCGGTTATTACCGCCTTGCCGCCGGCCGCACCCTGGTGGTGATGGATGTGGGCGGCCCGCCGCCAGCGGAGGCGGGATGGGAAGCCCACGCCGGCCCCTTGAGCTTCGAGATGAGCCTGGGCAAGGAGCGCCTGGTGGTCAATTGCGGCCACGCTTCCACCGGGGACGGGGAATGGCGGAACGCCTTTCGCGCCACCGCCGCCCATTCCACGCTGACCGTGGACGACACCAACGCCTGGTCCATCCTGCCGTCGGGCGCCCTGGCAAGCGGCCCGGCCGGGGTAACCTGTACGCGCAAGGAAGAAGACGGCGCCATCTGGGTCGAATGCCTGCATGACGGTTACCTGAACAGCCTGGGGCTGATCCATCACCGGGATGTCTACCTTTCCGCCGACGGTGACGATTTTCGCGGTCGGGACAGGCTGACCGGCAGGGGCGGCAGATCGTTCGCCATCCGCTTTCATCTTCATCCCCGGGTTCAGGCCTCCATGACCCGGGACGGGACATCGGTGCTTTTGCGCCTGCCGGGGGGCGTGGGCTGGCGTTTCCTGGCCTCGGGCGGGACCCTGTCCATCGCCGAAAGCGTCTATGGGGGCATGGCCGACGGCCACCGGCGGCGGTGCGAACAGATCGTCGTTTCCGGCCCCCTGGAAGGCAACGGCGCCGCCGTCAAATGGGCCTTCCGCCGGGAAGGGGGCGGCAAGTAGGGTTCGATAGGCCACTGGGACAATAAAAGAGACGCCAGGTTTACGGGCCCTGGGATGCCCGCAAAACGCGCCGCCGAAACAACGCTCCTGACGTCTCATGGAGCCGGCCAGGCTCCGCGCACCGAAAAAGCACTCCACCACCCCTATCCCCGGGCGCACCCTGGGCAGAGATACAGCCCCGGGAAGCGGGTAGCTGCGGTCCGCCGGATTCCAGTCCTGTAAAGAACTTCCCCCCCGCAAACCACGAATCGCGGCGCACTTCACCTGGCGTTCGAACTTTCACGGCCCATTCCCCTGAACCCTACCCGGAGGCGCGATTCCCTGGAACGGCGGCGCGACCTGCGCTCCCACCCATCCCCCGGCGGGTCATCCAAATCCGAAGACCGGAACGCTCACCGGTGGTGCGGTACCCACCGAACTCCCGGCAGGGAGGAACCGGCAGTTCCCGCTAAAAGCCCGCCTCGCCAAGAACCGAGGCGCCGCCGGCAACCAGTTTTATAATTCCGGGTGAAGAACAAAAACGGGGGCGAACCCCTGCAGACGCTCCCTCCCCGCAACCGCCGTTCCGGTTGCCGTATCCAAACCCTGATGCCGCCATGGACACTGCCACGAACGCCACCACGGCCCGGTTCAACGTTTCCCGGAAAGGCCGCCGTCCCCCGAAGGGTTCATCGGCCGGTCACGAGAAGCCGTTGACAGGACGCTTTCTCATGCAAGGATCAGGATGAAAACAAACTGAAAGGGTTTCAATGAAAAATAAGTCAATCCATAAAGTTTTCTGTGTATAAATAGCTAACATTTACACAAATGGCTCACATGTTATCCACACAACTGTGCACACCAAAGTAACCAAGAAAACAAACCAAAGCGTTAGCCAGTAATATGGGGTCAAACCAAAGAAGTTTCCCCGCCAATGGCCAGATCGCCCCGGTCAGGCGTGAAGGGTGCGCAAGAATGGATTCGATTGCGCCGATCCCCGCCAATGATCCCCACCGGCCAGTCAAGTAACATTGGGTTTCAATCAATTGGCAACCAATTTCGGGTTACCAATTGTTTGACCGGTCGACATACTACCCTTAAGAGTGTGTGGATGGGGTAAACGGATTCCCCAGATCGCCCTTGGTAAAGGGTTCCCTTCCGGGCAATACGAGTAAGGTTTTATCCATGACAGCTGGAAACCGGCCGCTTTCTCCCCACCTTCAGGTCTATCGTCCGCAACTTACCTCCATTCTGTCGATCATCCACCGGATAACCGGCGTCGCCCTGGCCGTGGGCGCCCTGCTGTTCACCTATTGGCTGACCTCGGCGGCGTATGGCCCGGAAGCCTTTGCCCGGGCCCAGGCGTTCATGGGCTCCTGGTTCGGCAACCTGATCCTTTTCGGCTGGACCTTCGCCCTTTTCTATCACCTGTGCAACGGCATCCGGCATATGGCCTGGGACGTGGGGTTTGGGTACGAAATATCCCAGGTGAACAAGTCAGGTATCGTGATGGTGGTTATCGCCGTGATCCTAACCGCCGTGACCTGGGTTCTGGCCTATTGGCCGGAGATGGTTTGATGGACACGCGTTCGCCCTTGAGCCGTGCCCGCGGCCTTGGCTCCACCGGTGAAGGCGCCGCCCATTGGATCGCCGAACGGCTGTCGGCCATCGCCCTGGTTCCGCTCAGCCTGTGGTTCGTCTTTTCCACCCTCTCGCTCATCGGCGCCGATTTCCAGACTTTCGCCCTGTGGGTTGGCGAACACGGCAATGCGCTGCTGCTGATTTTGTTGGTCATCGCGCTGTTCCATCACGCCATGCTGGGCGTTCAAATGGTACTCGAAGACTACGTGCACAACGAAACAGCCAAGACCGTCAGTGTAATCCTGGTCCGGTTCGTGGCCGTGGCCTGCGCCGTTTCCAGCATCCTGTCGGTGCTCATGCTGGCGGCCGGAGTTTAGACCGGCATGGCCGCCTACGAAATTATCGATCATATCCATGACGTGGTGGTGGTGGGCGCCGGCGGCGCCGGTCTCCGGGCGACCCTGGGCATGACCACGGCGGGCCTGAAGACGGCCTGCATCACCAAGGTATTTCCCACCCGAAGCCACACCGTCGCCGCCCAGGGGGGCGTCGGCGCGGCGCTGGGCAACATGGCCGAGGACAATTGGGAATGGCACATGTACGACACGGTCAAGGGTTCCGACTGGCTGGGGGACCAGGACGCCATCGAATACATGTGCCGCAACGCCATCCCGGCGGTGGTTGAGCTGGAACACCTGGGGGTGCCGTTTTCGCGCACCGAGGAGGGTAAAATCTATCAGCGGCCCTTCGGCGGCCACATGCGGAATTTTGGCGAAGCCCCCGTCCAGCGGGCCTGCGCTGCCGCCGACCGTACCGGCCACGCCATCCTGCATACCCTTTATCAGCAATGCCTGAAGCATGACGCGGAGTTCTTCGTCGAATACTTCGTCATCGACCTGATCATGGATTCAGACGGTGCCTGCCGGGGCGTCGTCGCCTGGAACCTGGATGACGGCACCCTTCACCGTTTCCTTGGCCGGATCACGGTTCTCGCTACGGGTGGTTACGGCCGCGCCTACTTCTCCTGTACCTCCGCCCACACCTGCACCGGCGACGGCAACGGCATGGTGGCCCGCGCCGGGCTTCCCCTGCAGGACCACGAATTCGTCCAGTTCCATCCCACCGGCATCTATGGTTCCGGTTGCCTGATCACCGAAGGCGCCCGCGGGGAGGGAGGCTACCTGACCAATTCCGAAGGCGAGCGGTTCATGGAACGCTACGCGCCTTCGGCCAAGGACCTGGCGTCGCGCGACATTGTCAGCCGGGCAATGACCTTGGAAATCCGGGAAGGCCGGGGAGTCGGCGCCAATGCCGATCACATGTTCCTGCACCTGGAACACCTGGGCGCCGACCTGTTGTGGGAACGGCTGCCGGGCATCACCGAAACGGCGAAGATTTTTTCCGGGGTCGACGCCACCCGGGAACCCATCCCGGTATTGCCTACCGTTCACTACAACATGGGTGGCATTCCCACCAATCATCACGGCGAAGTGCTGCGCCCCACGGCCGACGATCCCGATGCGGTTGCCCCCGGGCTGATGGCCATCGGTGAATGCGCCTGCGCTTCGGTGCATGGGGCCAACCGGCTGGGCACCAACTCGCTGCTCGACATCGTCGTCTTCGGCCGCGCCGCCGCCCTCAAGGCCGGCGAACTGATCCAGGCGGGCATCCCCCAGCCGGCCTTGCCCGGGGATTCGGCGGATTTCGCCATTGGCCGTTTGGACCGGTTACGCCATGCGTCGGGTTCCCTGGCGACGGCGGAGATCAGGCTCGACATGCAGCGGACCATGCAGAGCAACGCCGCCGTCTTCCGGACGACGGAGGTATTGAACGAAGGCTGCGCCAAGATCGATGGAGTGGCATCGGGCCTGACGGATGTTCGCGTTCAGGACCGCTCCCTCATCTGGAATTCAGACCTGGTGGAAGCGTTGGAACTGGGCAACCTCATGGCTTGCGCCAAGGCGACGATGCATTCCGCCGCCGCCCGTCATGAAAGCCGTGGCGCCCACGCCCACGAAGATTACCCCGACCGGGACGATGGGAACTGGATGAAGCACACCCTTGCCTGGACCGGCGCCGATGGCAAGATGACCCTGACCTATCGCCCCGTGCATACATGGACCCTGACCGACGAGGTTAAATACATCGAACCCAGAGCCAGGGTGTATTAGGGGCCAGGGTTAATTATGGGCGTGTATCAGGAGGGTATATTGAGGAAGCGGAACCATGGTTGAATTCAACCTGCCGGAAAATTCAAAGGTACGCCCCGGCAAGACTCACGATGCGCCCGAGGGCGCGACCAATGTCCGCAGGTTCAACATTTATCGCTTCGACCCGGATAGCGGTGAAAACCCCAGGCTGGACGTGTTTCATGTGGACATGGACGATTGCGGTCCCATGGTTCTGGACGCCTTGATCAAGATAAAAAACGAGATGGATTCAACGCTCACCTTCCGGCGATCCTGCCGGGAAGGTGTGTGTGGGTCCTGCGCCATGAACATCGGCGACAAGATCGGCGGCACCAATACCCTGGCCTGCACCAAGCCTATCGAAGACATACCGGGCGACATCAAAATTCATCCCTTGCCCCATCTGCCGGTGATCAAGGATCTGGTTCCCGACCTGACCGTTCCCTATGCCCAGTATGCCTCCATCGAACCATGGCTGAAGACGAACAGCCAGGCCCCGACCAGCGAACGCCTGCAAAGCCCGGATGAGCGGGACAAGCTGGACGGCCTTTGGGAATGCATCCTTTGTTTTTGCTGCCAGACCTCATGCCCCAGTTATTGGTGGAACGGCGACCGCTACCTGGGGCCGGCGGTCTTGATTCAGGCCTACCGCTGGATGGTCGATAGCCGCGACGAAGCGATCGGCGAGCGCCTCAACGAACTGAACGATCCCTTCCGGCTTTACCGTTGTCATACCATCATGAATTGTACCAGCACTTGCCCCAAGGGCCTCAATCCGGGTAAAGCCATCGGCGGGATCAAGGGTTACTTGGCCAGACGACGGTAGAGTCGGCGGACTCGGGGTGTTTCAGGATCAGCAGCTTGATGATGTCCTGAAAGAGAAAGCGAAATTCCACCACTTCCAGGCCGGCATCGGCAACGTAGCGTTCCGTGTCGCGGTCGAAGGCGGCGCCATAGACCCACCGAACCCACGGCGCCCACAGGCGCATGATCAATCGCTTCGCCGGTTTTTTTGAATACGCGTATTCCAGAACCCTGACCTCACCGCCGGGCCGGGTTATGCGGGCCAGTTCCTTCAGGGCGGGAAGCTGATGTTCCGGTTCCAGCACGCAAAACAGGAAGGTGGCGACGGTGGCGTCGAAATGACCGTCGGCGAAGGAGGTTTCGAGGACATTCATTTCTAGCAGTTCGACCCGCTTTCGCAGGCGGTCACGGCGTAATTCGGCCCGTGCCAGCATGGCATGGCTGAGATCAATGCCGGTGACGTCGCTGCCCTCGGGGTAGAAGGGAATGTTCCGTCCGGTGCCGACGCCGGCATCCAGGATACGTCCGGCCAGCCCATTGAACATATGCCGCCGGATAGGCCGGTAGCGGCCGTATTCGAAGGGAAGATCGAAAAGGTCATAAAGGCGGGCAACGCGGTTATAGGTTTTTTTCTTGCTCATCGCTCTCGGTTCCTTCGGCGCCACGGCGCAACCGCCTCACCAGCCGGGGCAGGAACACCACCAGGGCGATCAGGCCCAGGGCCAGAAGGCCCTTTTGAATAGTATCCTCACCCCCGGCCAGGGTTTCTTTACCCGCAAAGCCCAGATAGGCATAGGCAAACCCGCCCGGCGCCATGCATACCAGGGTGGCCAGCACATAGTGAAGGGGCGGGATTCGGGTCAGCCCCAGGGCATAATTCAAAAGGTTGAAGGGGAACAAGGGCACCAGCCGGGTGAAGGCGACGAAGCGCCAGCCTTCCGCTTCCACCCCGGCGATCAGACGGGCCAGCCGGCCTACCGCCTTTTCCGCCACCCAGTCCGAGGCCAGGTATCGGGCGGCGAAAAAAGCCAGGGTAGCCCCCGTGGTGGCGCCCAAAAGGCTGTAAAGGGTTCCCCAGACAGGGCCGAACAGGGCGCCGCCGACCATGGTGATGACACTGCCCGGGAGAAACAGTACCGCGGCGGCGGCGTAAATCAGCATGAAAACCACCGGCGCCAGCAGGCCGGCGCTCTCCACCCAGATTTCCAGTGTCTGGATATCCAACCGGTCCCGGTTGACCAGCGCCCAGGTCACCGCCGACGCCAGGGTCAGGGCCAGGACGATGCGAACGACGAAGAGGCGTTTCACCGGAATGGACTTTACCTATGGTCAGGGTCCGAAAAATCGCGGCGGTTGATGGCGTAGTCGCCGATTTCGGAGACAAAGGGCTGCGCCAACATTCGGTGCAGGCGAAGGTCCGCCGGGTCCCGAAACAGGTCAATGCCGATGGTCATGTCGCGGTGGCCCTTGGCCGGCTGGTCGCGGTAGGTGCCCAGCAGCCGGTCCCACCAGGGCAGGTTGAAGCCGAAATTGCTGTTGGTTTCGCTGGCGTCAATGGAATGGTGTACCCGGTGCATGTCCGGGGTCACCACCACCAGCCTCAGTGCCCGGTCCAACGCGGCGGGCAGGGCGACATTGCCGTGGTTGAACATGGAGGCAGCGTTCAGCACCACCTCGAAAACCAACACCGCAGCCGCCGGCGCGCCGATCAACACCACCACCGCCATCTTGATGCCGATGGACAGCAATATCTCGATGGGGTGAAAGCGGGCCCCGGTGGTGACGTCGAAATCCAGATCGGTATGGTGCATGCGGTGCAACCGCCACAGGGCCGGAACGGCATGGACCATCACGTGTTGCAAATAGATGGCGAAGTCCAGGATAACCACCGAAGCGGCGATAGCCAGCCAGCCCGTCAGTTCCACGACATTGAACACGCCCCACCCGCGTTCCGCAGCCAGGGCCGCCACCGCCACCGGCGCCAGGGGAAATACCAGCCGGGCAATTCCGGTGTTGAGGGCGACGATGCCCAGGTTGCCGGTCCAACGCAGGCCCCGGCCGTGGTTCAGCTTGCGCCGGGGCGCCATGACCTCCCACCCCATCATTAGCATGAGAACACCGAAAAAAATTCCCAGCCGGACGGCGGCTTCGTTTCGGGCAAGGGTGTCCAGCATTTTCCCGCGCTCCCTTCGGTCAGGCATAGGGTTCGGGTGGGCTCCTCCACGAACACTACTCGGAGGTTTTTTCCCGGCGCAACCCAGGACATACTGTACCATACATCCGCAATGGCAATTTAGTATCAGGGAGCGGTGACGGGAGCATAATTCATGGCGAGAAAAACAAGAAAAAGAAAGCCTCCCGCCGGTCAGGCCGCCAGGCTGTCCGCCGGGGCCGTTCGCCGCCCCGCCGCCCGGGGCGCGCCTGGGGGGATTCACTGGCCCTTATTTTCCCCTGCGCCCATCGCCCAGGTTCATGCGTTGGTGTTGCAGTTGCAGCAGAGCGAATGGTGGACGGAAGAAAGACTGCTCGTTCACCAGTTGGAGCAAATCCGGATCCTCGGCGAACATGCCCGCGAGACGGCGCCTTTCTACGCCGGCCGCCTGGATGCCATCACCGGCCTGAAACCGGGCATGTTGACCCCGGATGCTTTCCGCCGGGTGCCGGTGCTTACCCGTCAGGATATTCAGGTGGCGGGTGACCGGCTTTCCAGCCGCAAGCCGCCACCGCAACACGGCAAGCTGCACGACATCCGAACCTCCGGCTCCACCGGGCGTCCGGTACAAATAAAGACCACCGCTGCGGCGGGGGCGGTGAACGCGGCCGTTTCGTTGCGCTACCACCTGTGGCACCGGCGGGACTTCACCGGCAAGAACATCACCATCAAGGCGCTGAAATCCGATGTCGACGTTCAAAAGGGCAAAAGCTGGGTCCTCGGATACCCCAGCGGCCCCGGCATGG
>JAJRSS010000266.1 GCA_024278615.1 Alphaproteobacteria bacterium | reverse complement strand
TCGGCGTCCTTCGAAGCTCTTGCAAGCCGACGCAAACCCCCAGCCTCATAATCTTCACGCAAAGCAATCGCTGCACCCATGGTGAACCTCCCTGAAACGATTCACCGATATTGATTCAGACTTCTCGCCCCGTGAAAAGGGCCAATTTGAGTCTCAATCACCGCAATCTGGTATAACTTGTTACCGCAACGCAGGGCTTGTTGGGAGCGCCGTTCGCGGTACCAGCCCGCACACACGGCGCTCCCCACAGGCTTCAGTAAAGCGCCACCGGATTGCCCGGCGACCCGGTCGCGCCCTTCATCTTCAACGGCGACCACACGAACAGGAACTCATAGGCCTTGTCGGCCACCAACTGGGAGAAGTCCAGGTTCTCAAGGTTCCAGATTCCCCGCTTGGTCATCATTTTTAAGTGGCACTCGAACGGTTGCGGCGTCTCACCGCCGAAACCCTTGCCCACCGCTTCCGTACCCCAGGTATCGGAAGCGGTAAGGATAATCTTGCGCGAGGCCATGTAGTCGCAGGCCGACAGGCCGAACCCCGGCTCTCCCGAATTGAACAGGGCGACCCGCCTGGCCTTTTCGGCGGCATCATAGGTATCCCAGTCGGTGGGGTGCCAGATGTCCCCATGACCCGTGTACAGGAAAACACAGTCGCCTTCGCCGATGGGAACGATCCCCTGACGTTTGACCATGGCCTCAATATCCGCGTCGGTGACGATGCCGGGATCGGTCTTGTCGTTTTCCTTGGGAATGGGCAGTTGCCCGCCACGCAGGGCGACGGCGTCCAGCAACACGCCGCGGCAGACAAAGCCCTTTTTCGCCACATACTCCACCCCCAGGGGGCCCAGGCCATAGGTGTTGACGTCCGCATCCTCCAAATAGCGGCCATTGTAGTAAAACGTGCCCTTGGAGGTGATGACCCCGATATGGCCGGGGCCGTCGAACTGTGTGCCCACCTGACCCAGTTCCGTCGCCACGTATTCATCGTTGTAGACCAGCTTTTGCCCACCGAAAGGACCGCCGGTGGGCAGCCCGGGGATGGTCAGCCGCCAGCCCCGGGAACCGAAAAACGGTGCGTCCTGGGCATAGATTTTTCCCAGGGTCGCCACCTTGCCCTGCTTGACCAGCCCCACCGCCGCCAGCACCATGGCTGGTGTGGTGCGGTTGACCGATCCGGCCTTGTCGTCCGGTCCCCACTCACTGGGCGCCCATGCGTCCCTGATCGGTTCGTCGTTTACCTCCTGCGCCGGGCTGGGTGACACGAGGCCCAAAACAAGCGCTGCGGCAACACAACCGGCAAATAGATTTCTCATGACGTTTCCTCCCTGTTTGATAACAACGGTACGGCCCGTTATGACCATGGTTCGAGCGCCACGGTCGGGCTATTTTCCCGCTAAAATTCCGTGCCAGTGTACCGGTACGGTTGAATATTGGAAAGCGGTGGTTGAGGCAATCCGGTTTATGGACTGGTCATGAGGCCGCTTCGATCAAGCGGCAGGCGGGAAACATCCACCAAGGGATTTTCCTTGAAGACGGCAAGGGCGGTTGTGGGACAACCTACCAAGATATCACGTCCTAGCTATTCACAAGTCGGTTCCGTTCGCTTGCCGCCTCGCCTGAATATTCTTCGGTCACGGCTTTTTTCCCTTGGCGCCACTCGTGAATCACCGCCCATGCGGTGATCATGACACCAATTGCCGCCAGATAAATTCGCACGGGCTCGTAGTAGGTAAGCAGCAGTTCACTGCCGAAAGCGAGAAGGAGGAGCTTGTTGCAAACGGGACAGGCGACACCCAGAAAGCCGAGCAGGCCGCCGGCACCGGCCTTCTTGTTGGAACAGAATGGCCGGCGGATGGCGACGTAGACCCCACTCAGGGCGGAGAGCAGCAAGAGCAGCGATATCTCCCAGTTGCCGGCGGGGGTCATGCGGACAAAAATCGGATTTTCCCACAGCGCCGACACCGTGCCCATGCCGCCGAAAACGGCGACCGCGACGGCGGCGCCCATGAAGACGCGGCCATAGGTCAGTGGCCAACTCATTGCTTCCATATTCGCTCTTCCCTTATCAAAGCCGTCAAGGCGCCGCAAGGTCCACGAATTTACCAGGCAGGCATTTCCAGAGCCGAGTCGACGGGTTCCGGAGCGTTCACCCGTCCGTATCGGCGGTCAAGGCGGATGAAAAATCCCGTGGCTTTCTGATATCCCTCCGCCGCCCCGAATTGCGTTTGGTCCGCCACGTCTTGAGAAAGGCCGCCAGTTGCAGCAAGAGAATGGCGGCGACGAGGATGGCAAACGGCGCCTGCGCCCAGTTCGGCGCGGGCACGGCCCGGTGAAAATCCTGGAAATGGAGATACAGGAAATAGGCCGTGTGGATGACCAGCAGCACCCACAAAACGTAGGCCCCCTGCTGGAGGAACTTCCACACCGGCCCGCCGAGAAATCGCTGGCTCCAATCGTTGGAGGCCATGGCCAGAACAATGCCATACACCAGCGCCAAGATGCCGACCACATTGGCCAGCCCGAATCCGTGCTGAAGCATGACGTAATCGCCGGTCATGGGATGCAATTGGTAGCCGAACAGGCGAATCAGGTCCCATTCGATCCAGCCGCCGAGGATGACCAACGTATGGGCGATGCCAAGGAGGACCCCGTAAATTCCGAATTCGCGCCGCCAGGGAAGAGCATTGCGGAACCCCGCCCACAGGCGGGCCATGGGTCCAATAGCCATGGAAAGGGAAACCAGGACCAAACTCATGTCGCCCACGGCCCGGTTCCACCGGTGCATTTCCGACCACTCGGCGCGGGACTCCAGGAAAAAATAAACACCGATACCGGAGGTCAGCAACACCATCAGGTGACGGGTTTTCCAGCCGGGGCGTGTTCGGTTTCCGAGCCACGCGTGAAGAGCTTCCACCGCTTTCATTAGGTGTCCTTTACCGTGTCGAGAGGGGAGAGGGTGAATTTGGGCTATTGTCCTTCATCATCGGCGGCCAATCATAGGCGCAAATTTGACCTTTTTGTGGCGGGCGATCAGCTATCCGCTAGCAGTCCAACAAGCCACTCTTGAAGATGAGCAGGCGGGAAACATCCACCATGGGATTTTCCATGAAGGCGGCGAGGGCGGCGGCGGGAACCACTTCCATGGCGGAATATTCGCCGCCGGAGGTGGACCCGTGGGCGGCGAGGATGGCCTGCCGGCCGGCGGTGACGGTGATTCGCAAGACCGCTTCGATGACGTGACTTTGGTCGTCTTCAACCAGGCACCAGGGCTCGACCGAGGCCACTTGGTTTGGAGTCAGGCCCGTTTCCTCTTCCATTTCCTGTAGAATTTGGCCTTGCAGATCTATCCTGTCATCGCCGGTTCGGGCTTGGCCGTCTACGCCGCCCGACGGTGCCAGTTCCCAGAGCCCGCCATCCTGCAGCATGGTTTCAGCCCGGTGGCCGAAGACCACGCCGTCGGGGCAGGTCATGAATCCGGACACGGCGAGGGAGCGGACTTTCAACTGATCGAACAAATCTGGTTGAAGGGTTTGGGCGACGAAGCGGCGATATCCTATGAGACCGCCGGAGATCCGGTTCTCGTTCAATTGGCTGACGGAAAACACGCGGCCGTCGAACAGGTTCTTGCTTTTTGCTTGTTGTTCCGCCCACAAATCGGCAACGGTACGCTCCATGCCCCCGGAAAGGGCGGGCTCCGGCGTGTCCGCCCGTATGGCGACCGCCGGATTCAAGGGACGCACGCTCAGCATAATATTTCCTTCAAAGCCCCTGGTCCTTCAATACCGCTGAAATGTCTTCAAGGCGCGAGACGAAACGGACCCCCCGGGGCCAATCCCCATCCCGCTTACCGTCATCGCAACGAACGAATGTTTCCAGCCCGGCCGACACGGCGGCACGGGCTCCCAGGGGAGAATCCTCCACCGCCCAGGCCCGGCCGGCAGGCAGGCCCAGGAGTTCAAGGGCTTGTAAATAGGGGGCGGCATCGGGTTTACCCATTTCAATTTCGTCGCCGCAGACCATACCGTCAATCAGCGGCGCCAATCCTGCCGCCGCCAGCCAGGCTCCGGCGCGGGCGCGGGAATTGGACGTCACGACGGCGGTG
>JAJRSS010000265.1 GCA_024278615.1 Alphaproteobacteria bacterium | reverse complement strand
GAATCCGGTTCGGGAAAATCCGTGACGGCGCAAGCCATCATGGGCCTGCTGCCCCGTAACGCCAATATTACCGGCGGTGAAATCCTGTTCACCGATCCCAAACGGCACGACCTTCAATCCATGCCCCACTATGCGGGTTCCGAACGCAGGAAGGAGGTTGTCGATCTCGCCGCCCTGGATGCAAATGACCGCGGCTACCGGCGCATTCGTGGCGGCCGCATGTCCATGATCTTTCAGGAACCCATGACATCGTTGTCCCCCCTTCACACGGTCGGCAATCAGGTGCAGGAATCCCTTTTCCTGCACAAGACCGTTTCCAAGGCCGCCGCCCGGGAAACCACCCTGAACATTCTGGACATGGTCGGGTTCCCCAATCCGGTCATGGCATACAACGCCTATCCGTTCGAATTGTCGGGTGGACTGCGGCAACGGGCGATGATCGCCATGGCCTTGATCTGCGGGCCGGCGCTGCTGATCGCCGATGAACCCAGCACCGCCCTGGATGTAACCATTCAGGCGCAGATTCTGAAACTGATCCGGGATTTGCAGGCGGAATTGGGAATGGCCGTTTTGCTTATCACCCACGACCTGGGCGTGGTCGCCAATATCGCCGAGGAAGTGGTGGTGGTTTACCACGGTCAGGTGATGGAAAGCGGTACCCTGCATGATATTTTTTATAACCCGACCCATCCCTACCTGAAGGGGTTGCTGAACGCGATTCCCAAGTTCGACATGAAGCCCGGCGAGCGGTTGAAGCCGTTGCGGGAAGTGGAGTATGAAGCCGGTCACCTGATGACGACCCGCCCCCCGTGGCCGGTGACCGCCGATGTCTTTCCCCTGCTGGAGGTGCGCAATATCAGCAAGAGTTACGGAAGCCGCAGGGGAAAGGGCGCCGGCAAGACGGACGGCGTGGTGAAGGTTGTCGATGACGTCAGCCTACAGGTTCGCCGTGGCGAATGCCTTGGCCTGGTGGGAGAAAGCGGCTGCGGAAAGACAACACTGAGTAAGATCATTCTCGGGGGAGTCGAAGCGGAGCATGGCCAGGTCGTGTTCAATGATAGCGGACAGTTGATCAACCTGCTTGACCTGACGGATAAGGAAATGGTGCCCCTGCGCTGCAAGATACAATACATATTCCAGGATCCGTTCGGTTCGCTTAACCCCCGCATGACGGTGTATAATATTCTTAGCGAACCCTTGGCCATCCACAAACTGGGGGACGCCCAATACCGTAAGGAGATGGTGGCCGAACTGATGCGCCTGGTCGGACTTGATCCCCGGTTTCTCAACCGCTATCCCCACAGTTTCTCCGGCGGACAGCGCCAGCGCATTGGCATCGCCCGCGCCCTGGCCCTGAAACCGGATCTTCTGATCTGTGACGAGCCGGTATCCGCCCTTGATGTTTCGGTCCAGGCTCAAGTCCTCAACCTGTTGAAGGACCTACAGAAAATCCTGAATCTGACCTACCTGTTCATTTCCCACAACCTGGCGGTCGTGGACTATGTGGCCGACCGGATCGCCGTCATGTGCGCCGGGAGCCTGGTCGAAGTGGCGCCAAAGCAGACCCTTTTCAAAAATCCCATACACCCTTATACCCGCGCCCTTATTTCAGCGGTTCCCTACCCCGACCCTTCGCAACGATTGGATTTCGACGCCCTTAAGGAAGGCCAGACCTCGGATCCAAGTTCATGGCCGGAGCCTTTTAACGGCCACGGGACGGGTCCCATTAACATGGTCGACATGGGCGGCGAGCACTTTGTCCGCGCACGCGCCTCGGCTCACGAATTGGCGGTGACAAAATGATCCATCATTCCCTTCCCTCGGTTGCGCGCGCCGGCCGGTCGGCGGTTTTTCTAGCGGCCCTGATATCGCTCAACATGGTCTGGGTTTCGGCGCCGGTGGCGGCCTTCGAGGAGACGCCTTCCTTAGCCGAAGCCGTTGCCGATGGCACCCTGCCGCCCATAGGGGAACGGCTTCCGGAAAACCCGTCCGTTGTCAACCTGGAAAGCCTGGGCGGCCATCCCGGCCACCACGGAGGAACTCTTCGCCTTATCATGGCCCGCAGCAAGGACGTGCGGATGATGGTGGTGTACGGGTATGCGCGCTTGGTGGGCTATGATCGCGACCTGAAAATAAAACCCGATATTCTTGAACGGGTCGAAGTGGAAGAAGGCAGAACATTCACCTTGCACCTGCGCAAGGGACATAAATGGTCCGATGGCCAACCGTTTACGACCGAGGATTTTCGCTACTATTGGGAAGATATCGCAAACAACAAGGATATGTCGCCGGGAGGGATTCCCAGGTCGCTTATGGTCGACGGGAAACCGCCCCTGGTGACGATTATTGATGAAACGACCGTGCGTTACAGTTGGCCCAAGCCCAACCCCTTTTTCCTAACCGCGCTGGCCGGCACGACGCCACTTTATATCTACAAGCCGGCCCACTACCTCAAGCAGTTCCACGCCAAATACGCCGATCCGGAGGAACTCGCCGAAAAAGTCAAGGCGGGAAAGCGGCAAAATTGGGTTGCCCTGCAATTTCGCATGGGCCGCCAGTACCGGAACAACAACCCCGACCTGCCTACGCTACAGCCGTGGGTTTTGGCCACCAAGCCGCCATCGGACCGGTTCATTTTCAAACGCAACCCGTATTACCACCGCGTCGACGATAAGGGAAAACAGCTTCCCTATATCGATCAGGTGAAAATGGTCATTGCGAACTCCAAGCTTATTCCGCTGAAAGTCAGCACCGGCGAAGCCGACCTGCAAGCGCGCAGTATCCAGTTTAATAATTTCACCTTCCTGAAGCAGGCGGGAAAGCGCAATAATTTCGAGGTACGGCTTTGGCAGTCGGCCAAAGGATCGCAAATGGCGCTATTCCCCAACCTCAACGTCAACGATCCGGTATGGCGCGAGGTGGTACGCAAGGTCGAATTCCGCCGCGCCCTTTCGATGGCCATCAACCGGCAAGAAATAAATCAGACCATCTATTTCGGTTTGGCGCTTGAAGGGAACAACACGGTTCTGCCGCAGAGTTCCTTGTACAAACCCTATTATGAAACCGCGTGGACGAATTTCGACACCCGGGCGGCCAACAAGTTACTCGACTCTGTTGGTCTTGATAAACGTAACAGCAATGGCATTCGCCTGCTTCCCGATGGCCGTCCCATGGAGATCACGGTCGAGACCGCCGGCGAGGACAGCGAGCAGGCGGATATCCTGGAACTGGTTCGCGATGGTTGGCGGGCGGTTGGCATAGAGCTTCACACCAAGCCGGTCCAGCGGGAAGTTTTCCGGAACCGGATTTTTTCCGGTTCCACCTTGATATCCGTATGGTTCGGCCTGGAGAACGCCATTCCGAATGCCGAACTGGCGCCCAATGAACTGGCCCCAACCAGTCAACAGCAACTGCAATGGCCCAAGTGGGGCCAGTATTTCGAGACCAACGGTAGTGCCGGCGAACCGGTGGACATGGAAAAGGCCCGTATGCTGAGCCGGCTATACACAGATTGGATCGAGGCGGACAGCCACGAAGACCGTAAAGAAGCCTGGACCCGAATGCTGCAAATCCATGCCGATGAAATGTTTACCATTGGACTGGTGCGCGGCGTCCTGCAGCCCGTCGTGGTCAGCAACACCCTTCGCAACGTGCCGAAAAAAGGCATTTACAATTGGGAACCGGGCGCTCATTTCGGCATATACCGGCCCGATACCTTCTGGTTCGATACCCCTGGCAAGAGTGGAAGCCAGTAAGGCGTCATGCTTAGGTATTTCTCCCGCCGTGTCCTGGTGATGATGCTCACCCTGGTGGTTGTCAGCGCGCTGGTTTTCATCATCATCCAACTGCCGCCGGGCGACTACCTGACCACCTATATTGCCGAATTGGAGAGCCGGGGCGAAAAGGTGAGCATGGAAAAAATAGAGTTCCTGCGCCAGCAATACGG
>JAJRSS010000264.1 GCA_024278615.1 Alphaproteobacteria bacterium | reverse complement strand
GCGGCCATGCTGGATGCGTATTTCACCGCCGCCGAAACGGTGTGGACGCGGTTCGATCCCGTTATCGCGCGGGCCATCGCCGACGAGGTAATGCTTGTCCTGCCCGATTTTCCGGCCGGGCTTCGGGTCGCCGATGGCTTGCGGGCGGAAACGTTGAAGGCGTTGAAGCCTTTCGGCCTGTCGGCCGGCATCGGCCTCAACGCCGGCCCGTTGATGGAGGGATTGATCGGCGGTTCGAGTATCCGCTCCTACGACATCATCGGCGATACCGCCAATACGGCGGCGCGCCTGTGTTCGGCGGCGGCCCCCGGCGAAATCCTGCTGTTGGACGCGCTGGCCGAAACGGCCACCGATATGGCCGCCTTCGGCCCGGTCCGCGGCGTCGAGGCCAAGGGCAAGCGCCATCCCCTTGCCGTCCGTTCCTTGGAAAAACTGTTCGGATAGTTCCCGGCGGCTTGGAAGTCCCGGCTATCGGCGGAAGGTCCAGGTGTACGGGGTGCGGTCGCAAGGGCCAAGGGCGGCGGTGCCCAAGTGGTGGTCGTGAGGTGGGAAGACGACCGTCCGGCCTCGCCGCCTGCCGCTCAGCCCGTGAGCCCGCTATGCCGGCTTGCGCCTGCGCCAGTGGTACGCCAATACGAATAGACCGGTGGCGAACAACAATAACGTCCCCGGTTCGGGTATGGATATCGGCCTGATCAGCCATGTGGCGGCATAGGCGATCTGGTCTGATTTGAGTTCCCAAGAATAAGTACTTGAGAAATCATTGCCCAAATGGGTTGGATCGTCGTTAACTAGAAATGCTTCATAGGAATTACTGATGTCGTAATCTTCGGCAATGAAGCCGCGGGTTTCGCATGTGCTGCTTGGGCAACTGGTGCCGAAGGTTAGGCCAACGTAGCTGCCAATCATCGTCGTCGCGTTGTTGATCGCGGGGTTGAAACCATTATCCCAAACCGTGAACCCGGTCACGTTGGTCCAGAATTGCAATACCTGGGCGCGGGAGGCGACCTGCCAACCCGCCGCGTACCAGCCCGAAGGGGCGTAGGTACCATCAGTCGCCGTATTGCCGAGGACGTCGTTGTAAGATTTGCCCAGGGTCAGGGTGAGGTCGAGCCAGTCCAACCCCGTGTCACCGTCAGTGGTGTACCAGCCGTTATCGGTGATGGCGCCAGCGTGGGCGGACAACGGTAAGATGGGAAGCATGAGGACGGCGACAGCCAAAAGTGTAAAAAGACGTGAAAACATGATCCTATCCTCCTCGTCGTTCATGCAAATGTGACACACATCGCGCCTCGTTGCTGAGCGACAATTCAATCTCTACCACTAGCAAGCAAAAACCATACCAACTATGTGGTTATTCTTGTTTTCAATTGGTTGTGCGGTTTCCTGGAACGATGCCAGGTCATAGGTGTAAAGAATCCCGACAGGTAAAACGCCTGTCCACGGCAGCATTCCCGAAAATGGATGGGATGTTCACACCATAAATGGCTTGGAATCAGCGGGTTAAGGACCTATTGCGATAGAAATCCGCAGGTGTAAAGAATCCCGACAGGTTTATACCGTAGGTTGGACACTCAACCATGGCCTCCGACCTCGATATCCACCGCTCCGCCCGCCCGCTGACCGGCAAGCACGGCGGCGAGGCCCAATCCACGCCGCCATGCGGGCCGATGGGCTACTGGAAGCCAGGGATGTGAACGGCAAGACCCGTGGGTAAGGATTATGAAGGCGATAGACGGGTTTCCGGCGAGGGTGAGGCCGGCAGGGGCGATGGCGCGGCTTTCCGCCGCACCGATGACGGCCGAAACCCGGCGCCGGCCAGCGCCGGGTTTTCTTACGAATCGGCGTCGATGAAATGGACCCCCAGTTCCAATTCGATTTGCCGGACCACCACGCACTGGAAGATGGCGCCGTCGGACACCCTCAATTCCACTTCATTGGGACAATCGAACCAGGCATCGACCATCAGCCTGGCGCCGGTTCGCGACACGTTCTTTACGGTGCAGTCGACGATGCATTGGTCTTCGTCGAAGACGATCTTGCCGTCCTTGAAGGTCCGGTGCCGCATGGCGGCCCGCTTCTCGCTCCATCGTTCTTCGGATTGACTCATTTCATCGGTCACGGTCCCGGCCTCCTCGTCCTCCCGATCTTCCGAACGGCCCCTCGCCGGCGCCACCGATCCCATACTATGGGTAGTATATCACCACGGGGTTACCAGAGATTTAATCCGTCGGGGCGTCGGCCGAAGCCGCCAGGCCAAGCAGGGTGCTTTAGCGTCGAACTATCCGGTCTCCACATCTGCTCCTCCATTCTCGTTCGATCTTGTTTTCATACTGCAAACGCACACGGCCACCACAATAGGCGACCGTACGCTTGGATTCTCACGCAATAACCATGCCAATATTCAGGTTATTACGATTTTCAATGGATTGTGGAGTTTCCTGGATCGATACCAAACCACAGGTGTAAAGAGCAAGCACCTGCTCCCAGGCATATTCACCACAGCAGATGGAGTGTTATTGTTTTAAATATGTTTAATATCAGCGTGTTAATGGCCGATTGCGGTAGGAACCCACAAGTGTAAAGTTTCCTGACGATTTTAACCGTGAATTGGACACTCGGCCCTGACCGCCACCTTTGACAACTACCGCGCCGCCCACCCGCTGACCGGCATGCACGGCGGCGAGAGCCCGTCGAAAGGCGAGGCTATTTTCCTCCGCCCAATGGGGGCAGACTGGCAGCGCAAAGCACGGTGGTTCACCCGGTGGGAAACATCGTGGCAAGCGGTAGCGGGCGGCGCACCTTGCACCGCTTGGATACACCGACGGGTTCGGGCAGCCGAAGCCAGACAGGCCACAGCAACCCTATACGGGTTTGCCTTCATTGCGCCGGAGCTAACAAGCATTGCCGATCCATGGTACCGCTGCACAGTTCGAAAGCAAGGCAAGGTGCGGCACGGACATCGGGGATGGCCCCGCCCTCGTGGCGGGGTTTTTCTTTTCTCATGAAACATTTAGACTGCAAGGATGCCACCACAGGTAAAGGACAACGGTCTCCAGTTTCACCCCCGTGCTGGGGCAGTGCTGATTTGTGATTTTCG
>JAJRSS010000263.1 GCA_024278615.1 Alphaproteobacteria bacterium | reverse complement strand
CTTCTTTTGGGCCCGATATGGTTTTCAACTCCTACACCTTCATTGTTTTTTTCGCGGCGGTCCTCGCCTTTTATTTTAGCGGCCTGGCCTGGCGGACGAAGAAAATCCTGCTCATCGCCGCCAGCTATATTTTTTACGCCGCCTGGAACCCGCCCTTCGTCCTGCTGCTGGTCTTCTCCACGGTTGCCGATTGGGAACTTTCGCAACGCATTCATCACGCCACGTCAATACGCCTGAGGCGCCTGTATCTCATCGCCAGCCTGACGGTCAACCTCGGGCTTCTGGGTTTCTTCAAGTACGGTAACTTTCTGCTCGAGTCATTCACCGACATCGCCCTCGGTTTCGGCGTGATCTATCAGGCGCCCGAGCTGGATATCGTCCTGCCCGTGGGCATTTCATTTTATACATTTCAAACATTGTCCTATTCTTTGGATGTCTACCGGCGACGCCTGGACCCCTGGCACTCTTTCGTTGATTACGCCTTGTTCGTGACCTTCTTTCCCCAACTCGTCGCCGGTCCCATCGTCCGCGCGCGGGATTTTCTGCACCAGACCATCGAACCCAAAATTGCCAGCGCGAAGCATCTTGGCTGGGGCCTGTCGCTGATGATTTTGGGCCTGTTCCAGAAGGTCGTGATCGCCGATGGTTTGCTGGCGCCGGTGGTGGAGAAGGTGTACGACAGCTCTGGCGTGGTCTCGCCCCTCGCGGCGGGGATCGGCACGTTGGCCTTCGCCGGGTAGATTTTCTGCGATTTCGCCGGTTACTCAACCATCGCCATCGGCGCGGCCATGTGCCTCGGCTTCGCCCTGCCGGATAATTTCAGGTTCCCCTACGCGGCGGTCGGATTTTCCGATTTCTGGCGGCGCTGGCATATTTCCCTGTCAAGCTGGCTGCATGACTATCTTTACATCGGTTTGGGCGGAAATCGCCATGGGACCTATAAAACTTATCGCAATCTGACGATCACCATGCTGCTGGGCGGCTTGTGGCATGGTGCGAGTTGGACCTTCGTCGTTTGGGGCGGCCTGCACGGGCTCTACCTGGTGATGGAACGGGGGGCCGTCGCCCTTGTCGGGTCATGGTCCGTCTGGCGGACCACGCCGGGGCAGGTCTTCCTGGGACTTTTGACCTTCGCGATGGTTTGCCTCGCCTGGGTATTTTTTCGCGCCAACACCTTCGACAAGGCGTTCGAGATTGTCCAGGCGGGGCTTTTGCTGCTGCCCCGGCGAGAGACGTTTGTCAGCGGTGCGCAAGCGTCGACGGTGATCGCCGTGACGATCGTGTTGCTGGCGCTCCACTGGAGCCTGCGCGCCATCACCCTGGAGCAGGCGGCGGAGCGCGTGCCCGGCGCCATCCGGGGAATTGTCTTGGGCCTGATGTTGGCTTTAATCGCATTATCACCGGGAGAGGACCGTGCGTTCATCTACTTTCAGTTTTGACCGGATTCCCAATTCCCGGTGGGGACCGATCCTGTTGATCGTCGTGGTGACAGCGGCTTCCCTTTTGGTATTTTCCGAGCTTTTCTGGAGATTTCGGGGCGCCGAGCCGAACTATGTCGACGACCCGCGCCGATGGTCGTATTTCCGCGATCAAGTCGGGCCGATGAAGGAGCGGAATTCAACGATCCTGATTGGCGCATCCCGTATCCAATTGGGATGGTCGTTGGACACCTTTCGTTCGATCATACCCCGAACACGAATCATTCAGCTTGCGATTGACGGCACCCATCCGTGGGCCGTATTGCGTGATTTGTCCGAGAACACGGACTTCGCGGGTGTTGTTATCGTTGCTTTAACCGCCGGTGGAATCCTCCCTGGCGTTCGGAATGGCGCACAGGAATATATCCAGTTCCATACAGATTCATGGACGCCAAACAACGAAATCAATTTCCTGATGGATGATTTTTTTCAAGGGTATCTGATCGCCAGGTGACCATTTTACGGTTTAACGAGGACACTCACAAACTTGTTGGAAAGTGGCGGCCTGCAGCAGGGCAACAACTATTTGAAAACAACCCGCGAACGCGAAAGGAATGCCGATTACCGGCGCCTGGACATAGCCGCGCACCGGGCCGAACGCATCCGGCGGGTTGCGGCAAGGGCGGCGAAGTTCAGCCCTCCGTCTCCGGCGATATGGGACAAGAGCGTAGCGGAGCTTGACCGGCTCGTTCGCCCCATGGTGAAACGCGGCGCGCGGGTGGTGTTCATCCGCTTTCCGACCAGCGACGAGCATTGGAAATTCGATGAGGAACGTTTTCCGCGTGCGCGGTATTGGGATGACATGGCCGGGCGAATCTCCGGTGCATGGCTGCACTTCCAGGATATCCCCGGCCTGAGCCGCTTCGATTTACCCGACACCTCGCATCTGGACATGCGCGACAAGCCGGCGTTTACGCGCCTTATCATGGACAAGCTCCGCGAAATCGGGATCTACCGATAAACAACGCGATCCGCTCTCCTTCCCGGAATCGGGGCGGCCATGAGGGATTATCGCGGCGGATCCCCTTGAAGGGGTTGCCGTTTCCGCTGTGGAAATTGAGAAATAATTCGTAACATGCCTTCTTGTGTTGTGACACGTTTTTTTCTAAATTACATGTCATATCACAGGATGATTGAAAAATGACGACCACCGCGGCCGAACGCCAGCGAAAGCGCCGAAAAAAGCTTCGCGATCGGGGCATCATCGATATGACGGTGAAAGTGCCGTTGACGGCGAAGCCCGCCATGCGTGAACTGGCCAGGGCCCTCCGCGATAACCCCAATTGTCCCATTGCCGCGAACCGCCTGGCACCAACCGCCCGGGCACTGAAACGCATTCAGCAAAATCTAGTCACCGCCGGCGTCGATCATGTCGCGATTTTCGGCAGCACGGCCCGCGGCGAAGACCGCCCGGACAGTGACATCGATATATTCGTCGATTTCGATTCAAAAAATATCGGAGGACTGCTCGGGTATGTGAACGCCGTCGGGATCATTGAAAATTCCATCAAGAGAATTTTCCTCGGCGTCGATGTGGATGTCGCCGACCGCCAAGCCATGAAGCCGCGCATTCGAAAAAGCGCCGAAGCGGAGGCCCTTCATGTCTTCTGAACGCGTGTCGCGGCGATTGGAGGATATTCTTGAAAACATCGAACGCATCGAAGATCACCTCCGTGGAACGACGAAAGCAAAATTTCTTGAAGATGATCTTTTGAACGACGGGATCGGGCGGTGTCTGGAACGGATTGCGGAAGCGGCTCGAAAAATCGGCGATCGTTTTGACGATCGATATGCGGAACTGAACCTGCATGCGTTGCGGCGCCTGGGAATCATGCTCCGTCACGATTACGACGCCATCCGGCCGGAACTGATCTGGCATTTCGTGAAAAACGAACTCCCCAAGCTAAAGAAGATGGCCAAGGCCGAACGCAAGGTTACGGATAGCGGCGGCGGCTGACGAAACCCACTTTTTTCCGATCCTTCGGCCCACCCCGCGATCCGTAACACCATCGGCGAAGGCCGCCAATGTCTGCCCAGAAAACTCCGGCAAATCAAAGCAATAAGAACAAAAGTAGAATATAGGTTGCATTCCCTATATAATTCAGTACTATATCCAAAATGGCATGAAACCTGCCGCTTTTCGTGAAGGAAGCCAAAGGCGTCCGTTGTCATCCACCAGGCAAGGAAATTTTCCATGGCTATAACCGCAAGGAAGAACACCGGCGGGGATCGCGCTCCGGCCGGTGGCGAACCCTCGCCCCCTGTCGAAATCCTCGACGCCCGATTGCCGGCCACGCCTTTGACCGATGGCGAGGCCATGGCCGATTACCAGGCTTTCCATGCCTCCTGCCGGCGCGCCGCCGGGCCCAAGGACGCCATCGAGGAAGTCTGGCTGCAGGATTTCATCGACTACACCTGGGAAGCGCGGCGCCTGCGCCGCATGAAGGCCTCGATCGTCAAGTCCGAACGCAAGGATGCGGTCAAAAGCCTTGTTCAGGATTGCCTTGACGACACCACAAGCGCTTACCATGAAGCCCGGTCCCTGACCCGGGCCTGGTCCCGTTCGGAAAAGGAAGGCACGGCCCGCGTGGAGGCGTTGCTGGAAGAACATGGCCATGACGCCGGCACGATCATCGCCAAGGCCATTCACCGGAACCTCGATATCCTGGAACGCCTCGATAAACTGATCGCTTCTTACGAATACCGGCGGGACGCCGCCCTGCGCGAATTGGAAAAACGGCGCGACCTGCTGGCTAAACGCGCCCGCCGGTTCGCCGATACCGTAATCACCGATGCCGAGGTTGAGGAAATTTTACCCGCCGGGTGACGGCTCCCCCCTGCCGGGATTCCCCATGAACAGCACCCTCAAGGCCGCCTCCAACAGGCGTAACGCCAAAAAAAGCACCGGCCCGACAAGCGGCGCGGGAAAGGCGACATCGGCCCTGAACGCCCTCAAGCACGGTTTTTCCGGCCGGTTGGGCTGCGACGCCGAAACCCGGGAAAAAGTCGACGCGCTGGCGAAAGCCTTTACGGGCGGAGAAAAGGATGCCCCCCAGGCCATAGCCCTGGCCCGGAAAGCGGCGGAATTTCAAGTCATGGCCCTTCGTCTCAAGGAAGCGCGGCGGCGGGCCTGGGCGGACGCAAGGATCGCGGCGCCAACCCCCGACGGTGACGCCGCCGCCGATATTGAATTGGTTTCCGGCCGGCTTGCCAAGCTGGTCCGTTATGAACGTCACGCCGCCAACATGCGCGACAAGGCCCTTCGGGACCTGGAACGGGCCAGGGCGCCCACGGGGCGTTGAAATAAAAATATTTACATTTATTACAGGTGTAAATAATTTTTTTACAAATATTAGTAGTAATCTTCCCCGATAACGAAACGAAGCCAAATGGCGCACCCCCCCCCGAAAAGCGGGCGATGAAAACGGGTCCTGAAGCGCCCCCTTCCGGCCGCCTTGGCCGCGACCCGCAGCCGTTATGGGGATCGGCCCGAAATTATTGTTCTGTTTCAAATGTATACCATAAGCCCTTCTTTTCGCGCCCTGTCTGCTTGCTTGCCCCTTGCGATTCCACCACAGAATACGGAATAATGGCGGCGCGGGAAGGGATCAAGAGACCGGTTTGGCTCGCCCACGTAGGCCACTGTGGTCACCGGCAATCCAGGGAGACAGGGGTCGATGCGCAAAAGGCGTACCGGTGAGGAATTCGGCAAATACGGCTTGATCGGCGTGATGGTTGGTTGCGCCGCCGGTGTCCTGGGTGGCCTGTGGGCTGCCCAAAGGCTCGGTTACGAAGACTGGATGGTTTTCGTGGTCGTTTTTTTTGCCCTTTTCGGGGCCATGGACGGCGGCATTTTTGGATACCTGTTCGATCTCCGAAAAAATCAGTCCAGATAGGCCGGATAGGCCGGATAGGCCAAATCGCCCTGCGACCTATCAGGCCATCTTGGGACATCCACCCGGCCTTCTGGCGCACGATATGAAGCATTCCGCCAGCGAAAAACGATTTCCAGGATTTGACGGGTTATGCGCCCTCTGTCCTTGGAACCGAATTGAGCTGGGGTATTGAGCCTAATTTCCTGAACCCGCGCCGGACAGCAACGCCCGGCCATAGCGGATCGGGATGGCATACGTGATGCCGCTGGGTTCTTTCAGCACCTTCTCTTTCGATCCCTTGACGAAAACGCTGCTGACGATGCCAACCACCTTGCCGGTCGCGGGGTCGAACAGGGGACTGCCGCTGTTCCCCGGATAAGCGGTCGCGTCAAGCTGGAGGACCTCGAACCCCCCCTGCAACCGCTTGATCATGACGCTGTCCAGTTTGCGGGTCGATGGCAGGGGTATGGCGATCGGCGTTATCGCCGACACGATCCCCCTGTGGGTTACCGGGTACAGACCAAGCACCGCCCCAATGGGAAAGCCGGTAAAAGCGATTTCCTGACCTTCCTCCACATCATCGTCTTCGGCCAGCTTAAGGGCCGGCAAGGGCCCGCCGTTAAACTTCAGCAGCGCGACATCGTGGCCCTTGTCGGCGGCGGAGACTTTGGCCCGCCGGACGGATACCCGCTTTCCCCGGCCAATAAATACCGTCAGGAATTCCTTGTTTTTCTCGTCCATCGAAGCCGGAACAACGTGGGCATTGGTCAGGACCCGGCTTCCATCGCCAACCACGAAACCCGTGCCCAGCAGCCTTGCCGGCGGCCGCCTGGTCTTTTGATACGTCCCCACGGCGACGATGCTGGGCCTGACCCGCTTGATGGTGTCGCTGAGTTCGCCCGCATCCGCCCGCTCCGGCAAAAGGGCCAACAGCCCCAGGCCGGCCACTACCCACACGATCATTCTCAACCGGTCAAGGCGGGAGGGTTTTGACCGGAATTTCATCCGCCCGGTCCTATTTCGAACCTTCATCTTGCCGCGCACCGGCATGGGACGCGAGATGCCGCTGACAAAACGGACGTAATTGTTGATACATGCCTAACCTCGAATAAGCGCCGCATATTCTTCCTGCCCTTCCATGGCCGCTTCCGTTCCCATCCGCATGGATGGGGATCCTTCGGCTTCGCCGGCATGAACTTCCCGCAAAAAAGATTCGAACATGACCAACGCCCATAACGCCGCGCTGTGATCGCGCACGGATGCCTGATGCTGATCGACCATGGAGCGGATAAAGCCAAGGTCGAAAAGCCCTGCTTCGGCAAGGTTGGGGCCCAGGAGGGCGTCGCGAACCCGTTGCCGCAACGGTCCCCTGAACCATTTCGCCAACGGCACGGAAAACCCCATTTTGGGGCGATAGAGTATTTCCCTGGAGAGAATCGGTTCGAGCGCGCTTTTGAAAATATGCTTGCCCTCCCTCCCTTTCAGCTTGAGGCCGGCCGGTATGCAAGCCGCCCATTCCAGGAACTCATGATCCAGAATGGGAACCCGGACCTCCAGGGAATTCGCCATGCTGGCACGGTCCACTTTGGTCAGGATATCCCCCGGCAGGTAGGTCTTCATGTCCGCGTACTGCACCCTGGATAACAGGTGGTCCGTGGGGGCGTTCCGCATGTGGCCGTCAAGAACTTCAACCGCCCGGTAACCTTGCAGTTCCCGCCTCATGCCGTCACTGTAAAGCCTGTCACGAAGGCCGTCATGCAGCACCGAAACGCTATGGAAGTACCCCTCCACGCTGTCGCGCGCCAGGGCCTGGAAAGTGGACTTGGCGCGCAGCGGCTTGGGCGCCCAGTCCAGTTTCGGATAAAGGGAACCCAGAATGCCGAACAAAGGTTTTCTTAGGTTGCCCGGGATCCTGGAGCGGACGGATTCTTCATAGGCATGCCAGCGATACCGGCGATACCCGGCGAAAACCTCGTCGCCCCCGTCCCCCGACAAGGCGACGGTGACGTTTTCCCGCGCCAGGGCACAAACCTGGTAGGTCGGCATGGCCGAGCTGTCGGCGAACGGCTCGTCATAGAATGAAGCCAGCCGGTCAACCAGATCGAAGGTATCCGGATCAACCTTGCGCACCCGGTGGTTGGTTCCAAACCGGTCGGCGACCTTGGCGGCGTAAATAGACTCATCGAAATTCGGGTCTTCGAAGGATATGGAACACGTATCGACAGGATCGGACGACTGGCCCGCCATCATCGCCACGACCGCGCTGGAATCCACGCCGCCCGAAAGAAACGCCCCCAGGGGAACATCGGAAATCATGCGGATGCTTACCGCCTCCCGAAGGCGCCCGATGAGTTCTTCCTGAATTTCATCCAGTTTCCTGCCGGGCTCTTCCCGGAACGACACGTCCCAGTATTTTCGCTGGCCTGGGGCATCCGCCTTTCGGCGGAAGGTAATGGTATGGCCCGGGCTGAGTTTTTCCACGCACCGGTAGATGGACTTGGGCTCCGGAATATATCCATAGGCAAAGTAGTCTTCCACGGCGCGCGGATCGATTTCCCGCGGCAGGTCCGGATAATGCAGCAATGCTTTTAATTCCGAGCCGAAAACAATCGTTCCATCGGCCAAATTCCCGTAATACAAGGGCTTGATGCCCAGACGGTCCCGGGCCAGGAACAGGGTTTCGGTGTTGGCATCCCAAAGGGCAAAGGCGAACATGCCCCTGAAACGTTCAACACAGGCTTCTCCCCATTCCTCCCAGGCATGGACAACGACTTCGGTGTCGCAGCGGGTTCGGAAAACATGGCCGAGCGCCGTCAGTTCTTCGGTCAGGGCCCGGAAATTATAGATCTCGCCATTGTAAACAATGACGACGGAATGGTCCTCGTTGAACAGGGGCTGGTGCCCGCCGGCGAGATCCAGGATGGAAAGCCGGCGATGGCCGAGGCCAATCCCCGGCGCGGTGAAAATTCCACTGTCATCGGGTCCCCGATGGCTAAGCGCATCGGTCATGCGGGTCAGCAGCGCCCGGTTGACTTCGCGCTTATCACGGCTATGGAAAATACCGGCTATGCCGCACATTGCATTCCCCGGTATCGGATACGCGCGGGCCGTATCGTGCCTTGTTTCTGGGATCGCTTTATGGTCACTTGGCTTGCCTTCGCAGGAATTCCCCCAAGGGCTGGAGCTTTTTCACGTAGTCGCCCAGGGCCCGCTCGGCCTCGCCCGGCGAATCCCTGTATTCCGATGAAATCACGATCGCGGCGGCGGCGGAAAGGCCGCCAAACAAAAACGCTCTGGCCTGCAAGAGCTTGGCGATACGTGGATCGGAGGTAAAGCGGCCATCGACCCAAAACCAGTGCCACGCGATCCTTTTCCTGGAAGCGGAATTCATCCTGGTATACCGGACCTGGACGCGCGAACCGTCAATAATCGCTTCGGCGGTGCCGGAGCCTAAATAACGCCAGGTTGTTCCATCCGCCGGACGATTGAACCAGCTGACGGCTTCGGCGCCATCCCGCTGATAGGCATAGTAGGCGATGTATTGATCGACCTGCATTTTCCCGGCGCCATACCGTTGGAAGACCTCGGCATCCGCCCCCTTATACCTCGGGCGCCAATTGGCGTTGCCGCTATCAACCAAAGCCCAGGGCTCGTCTAATTGGGGCACCTGCAATTCCACCCTCGCGTTCCGGGAAACCCTTGTTTCAGAATAGGCGAAAAATGCCGGTCCGGACGCCACTACCAGGAAAACGCTGGCGCCAAAGACAATGATAGCCTTCCCGCTTTTCCCGGCCATTGCTCCGGGTGAAACCTTCGACCCCGGCATCCTCGTATGGGGTTCCGGGTCCTTGTCCCTGAAAGTCATGCCGATGGAAAGCAATATGACCGTAACCAAGGCGAAAAATATCCACCCATAGGTGATATGGTCAACGTACTGGGATACATCATTGCCCGCGTATTGGGCCAGGAAGACGATGCCATAGGCCCTGAACCCGTTGGCCACGATCGGCGTGACGACGGTCAAGATAAGAAAAGCAATCCGTTTGGTCCACGAGCGGTAGAGAAGGTTGGCGCACAATACGCCCAGGGCCACGGTGGCGGTAAGGAATCGAAGGCCCGCACAGACTTCCGCCACCTCGAAATTACCCGCCGGTACGGAAATAAAAACCCCATCCGTAAATACCGGAACCCCCGACAAGCGCAATCCCAAGTCGACGAAGCGCGCCGTAAAAGCCTGCAAGGGAGGAACAAGGAAGTCACCGAAAGGAATAGCGAAAACCAGATAGAAAAGTGGGAAGGCCATGGCGCCGGCCACCCTCCACCCGACCACGCCAATTACGGCGGATTGGATTATGGCGACAAGCGCAAACTGCTGAACGACCGATGTTCCCGTAATTCGTCCGACCAGCCAGGTAAAAACCGCAATGGCGAGAACCGCAATGGCCAGGTAACTTTCCTTTGGAACGAG
>JAJRSS010000025.1 GCA_024278615.1 Alphaproteobacteria bacterium | reverse complement strand
CCCAACTGTTTGGGCGAAGCGATGTTGAAATCGCGCCCGGCCAGTTTATGGATATCCGTTTCCAGGGCGCCCAGGCGTCTTTCGAGGTCGCCGCTGAGCCGCTTGAGCTGCTTGGCGTCGACCTTGATGCCGGCGCTTTCCATGGCGACAAGCACGGGAATCAGGGGCCGTTCCAGGGTTTCGTAAACGGTGACCAGATGTTCCGCCGCCAGCCTGGGCTTCAACACCCGGTGCAGGCGCAAAGTGACGTCGGCGTCCTCGGCGGCGTAATCCAGGGCCTTGTCCAGGGGCACGTAATCGAACGTCACCCGTGACTTGCCGGCGCCGGCCACGTCCTTGAACTTGATCGTGGCGCGGCCCAGGTGCAGGGAAGCCAGTTCGTCCATGCCGTGGCCATGCAGCCCCCCTTCCAGCACATAGGACAGCACCATGGTGTCGTCCACCGGCGCCACCTGGAGGCCGTAGCGGTTCAGCACCTCGGTGTCGTACTTGATGTTGTGGCCGATCTTGAGCACCGCCGGGTCTTCCAGCAACGGCCGCAGCAGGGCCAGCGCCTCATCCAGGGGAATCTGGTCTGGCGCGTCCTCGCCCCTGGCGCCGCCACCGTCCCCCAGGTCGAAGGTTCCCTGACCGGCGGGGGCCTTGTGGCTTAAGGGGATGTAACAGGCCCGGCCCGGCTGGACGGCAAGGGAGACGCCGACCAGTTCCGCCGCCATGGCGTCCAGGGACGTGGTTTCCGTATCCACTGCGACGACGCCGGCCTCGAAGGCCTCGGCGATCCAGGCGGCAAGCCGGTCCGCGTCCTGAACCAGTTCGTAAGTCCCGCCGGCGTCTTTCCCGGCGGAACCGGCCGGCGCGCCGCCGGAAGCACCGCCAACCGTGCGGCTTTCCACCTTGGCGACCAGGGACTTGAACGCCTGCTGCCTGAGGAATTCCAGCAGCACCGCCGGATCGGATTTGCGAACGGCGAAGCCGGAAAGAGGCGTGTCCACGGGCACGTCGTCCCGAAGCGTGACAAGTTCTCGCGAAATATAGGCAATCTCCTGGTTTTCTAAGATAATCTTTGCAAAAGAACTCCGAATCTTTCTCAGAAATCGCCAGAACAGAATATCTCTCGGAACCTGCCGTCCTTTTTCCGCCAAACTTCTTAGTTCAGCCGTTGAGATTTTCATCTCCTTTTCGTTTCTAATCTTGGTAGAAACGAGCTCCAGGTCTTTATAAATCAAAATTGCGACATCGTTCGTTGACCCAAGTTTTACCTTTCGACTTACTTGTTGGTTAATTGCCCTTTCAATGTCAGCCATCCTTTTTGGAAGCTCTTTATCCAGGTGCTCTGGGTCTTCCAGTTTGGCAATCAAACTATCTAATCCGCCATATTCTGCGACCAATTGCGATGCGGAATCGAAGCCGATGCCGGGAACGCCGGGAACGTTGTCGGATGAATCGCCGGCCAGGGCCTGCACGTCGATGACCCGTTCCGGCCCGACGCCGAATTTCTCCCGCACCTCGTCGGGGCCGATGACCTTGTTCTTCATGGCATCCATCATGGTCACGCCGCCGTCCACCAGTTGCATCAGGTCCTTGTCCGAGGAAACGATGGTCACTTCCGCACCGGCTTCCCGCGCCAGCCGGGCATAGGTGGCGATCAGGTCGTCGGCTTCAAACCCTTCCATGTCCACGCAGGCGACGTTCATCGCCCGGGTGGCGCCGCGCACCAGTTCGAACTGGGGGATCAGGTCATCGGGCGGCGGCGGCCGGTGGGCCTTGTATTGGGGATAGATGTCGTTTCGGAAGGTCTTGCGGGCGCGGTCGAAAATGACCGCGATGTGATCGGCGTCGGTATCTTCCACCATTTTCATCAGCATGGTGGTAAAGCCGTACACCGCGTTAACCAGCGTGCCGTCGGCCCGGTTCATGGGCGGCAGCGCATGATAGGCGCGGAAGATGAACCCCGAGCCATCGATCAGGTAAACGTGGCTGGGCGTCGATCCGGGGGATTCCGGTGAGGCGGTCACGCTTGTTGGGCGTTTTCCGCCAGCACGTAGCGGCGGGAGCAATAGGGGCAGACCGCCTGGCCGTCCGAACCGATATTCAAGTAAACCTTGGGATGACCCAGCGCCCCGCCGTCACAGGCCACGGTGGCGGTGTCCACGTATTCCGTCTGCGCTGGTGTTTGCGCGGGTGTTTGCGATTGTTCCATGATGCGACCCCGAAGACCGTTGACCGGATGGATGGGCGGATGATACCGATTGCCGCCAAACATTCAATGCGACATTCCAAGCCAAGCGCAGGGCAAGACAAAACGTTCGGCACGGTTAAGCTCTGGATTAAGAGCCGAAACCGCAATCCACCGCCAAAGGGCTCCGCCTTCATGGCCGAAACCAAACCGGAAAACGCCGTCGAGACCATCGACCTGTGCAAGACCTATGGGGGCGGGCGAGACGCCAGGGTGGAGGCTTTGCGCGACGTATCCCTGGCGATCCCCCGGGGCTCCATTTTCGGGCTGCTGGGGCCAAACGGGGCCGGCAAGTCCACCCTGATCAACATCCTGGCCGGGCTGGTGATCAAGACCTCGGGCGAGGCCCGGATCTGGGGCTACGACATCGAAAGGCAGATGCGCCCCGCCCGCCGGGCCATCGGCGTGGTTCCCCAGGAACTGAACATCGATCCCTTCTTCACCCCGCGCCAGCTTCTCGACCTGCAGGCCGGCCTGTACGGGGTGCCCAAGGCCCAAAGGCGGTCCCTGGAACTGCTCGAAGCCGTGGGCCTGGGCGCCCAGGCGGAATCCTACGCCCGGACGCTCTCGGGCGGCATGCTGCGGCGGCTTCTGGTGGCCAAGGCCATGGTCCACGACCCCCGGGTCCTGGTGCTGGACGAACCCACCGCCGGGGTCGACGTGGAACTGCGCCGCCAATTATGGTCCCTGGTGCGGGAGTTGAACGAACGCGGCACCACGGTGCTGCTGACCACCCATTACCTGGCCGAGGCGGAACAATTGTGCGGCCGGATCGCCATCATCAATCACGGCCGGCTGATCGCCTGCGAACCCACCGTGACCCTGCTGGGCCGTCTCGACGCCAAGCGGTTGCGGGTGACCGTGGACCGGGACGTAAGCGAAGTGCCCGGTGCCCTGAAGGGTTTCAACGTGGTAATCCAGGACGCCCGCCAACTGATCTTTCACTACCCGCCCAGCAAGGTGAACAGCGGCCAGATCCTGGCGGCCATCCGCGACGCGGGGCTGGAAATCACCGACCTGGCGACACGGGAAACGGACCTGGAGGACATCTTCCTGCGCCTGACCCACGAGCCCATGGACGAAGCGGGGTGAGGCCACGCCGCCCGCGGCTGGCCGGCCTGACGGCCGCATTGGCCGTGGTTGTCCTATCCGCCTGCGCCCCGACGCTGCGCCCGCCCGGCCCCACGATCACCGAGCCGGCCCTGATCGGGGAGGGCCTGACCGACCTGGGAATGCGGACCGCCGACGGACAGGTCCTGCCGCTCCGTATCTGGCGGCCCAAGGAAGGCAGCCCCAAGGCGGTGATCATCGCCCTTCACGGGTTCAACGATTACAGCGGCTTTTTCGATGCGCCGGGAAAGTTCCTGGCCGGCAAGGGGTTTTTATCCTACGCCTACGACCAACGGGGATTCGGCGAAGCGCCCGGCCGGGGATACTGGCCGGGCAGTGACGCCCTGGCCGCCGACCTGGCGGCGATGACCGGGCTGATCCGCGAACGGCACCCAGGGCTGCCCCTGTACCTGCTGGGGGAAAGCATGGGCGGCGCCGTGGTCATGACCCTGATGATCCGCCCCGGCGCGCCCCGGGTGAACGGGGTCATCCTTGCCGCCCCGGCGGTGTGGGGACGGACGGCCATGCCCTTCTATCAGCGCTGGACCCTGGCCCTGGCCGCTTATACGGTGCCGTTCATGACGGTGACCGGCCGGGGCCTGGAAATCCACCCTTCCGACAACATCGAAATGCTGCGCAAGCTGAGCCGGGATCCCCTGGTCATCAAGGAGACCCGAATCGACGCCATCCACGGGCTGACCAACCTGATGGACCGGGCGCTGGCGGCGGCGGCGGCCTTCCGCACGCCGGCCCTGATCCTTTACGGCAAAAAGGATGAGGTGGTGCCCGGCGAGGCGACCCGGATCATGGTCCGCGCCCTTCCCCGCCTGAACTCCCAAGGCGGGACCAACGCCGGAGGACGGAAGGCTGGTGGGCCGGGGGCTGGAGAGCAGCGGCTGGCCTATTACGAGAACGGCTTCCACATGCTGTTGCGCGACCTGCAGGCGGAAACGGTGCTGGGCGATATCGCCGCCTGGATCGCCGCCCCCGCCGCCCCCCTGCCCTCCGGCGCCGACCGCGAGACCGGTGAATTGCTGGTCGAAGAATAGGGCCGGTCGCCGGCGCGGCCGCTTATCCCAAAAGCCGCCGATAGCGGCCCGGATTCAGAAAAACGAGACGATCATGGTTAATCTAATGGCGATACGATAATTTTAACCCGGAATCAAGGGCGCAACCCCTTGACCGGAAAGCGGATTCCCAGATGGTCCCTGAAGGCCATATAAACCGTTGAATAACCACAATTCCTCTTTCATAATGGAGGTACT
>JAJRSS010000262.1 GCA_024278615.1 Alphaproteobacteria bacterium | reverse complement strand
GATGCGGTGGGGCTGGTCGGCGTCGGTGCCCAGGCGCCGGTGGCGGTCGGCCTCGTAGTCCTGGTAATTGCCCTCGAACCACACCACCCGGCTGTCCCCTTCGAAGGCCAGCATGTGGGTGGCGATGCGGTCCAGGAACCAGCGGTCGTGGCTGATGATCACGGCGCAGCCGGCGAAATCGGCCAGGCCGTCTTCCAGGGCGCGCAGGGTTTCCACGTCCAGGTCATTGGTCGGTTCGTCCAGCAACAACACGTTGGCGCCGGATTTCAGCATGTTGGCCAGATGCACCCGGTTGCGTTCGCCGCCGGAAAGCTGGCCCACCTTCTTCTGCTGGTCGGCGCCCTTGAAGTTGAACTGGGCGACGTAAGCCCGGCTTTGCATGGCGCGCTTGCCCAGCATCACTTCGTCCAGGCCGCCGGAAATTTCCTCCCAGACGGTCTTCGAATCATCGAGAGAATCCCGGGACTGGTCCACGTATCCCAGGGTCACCGTTTCGCCCAGGCGCAGGGTACCGCCGTCGGGCTGTTCGGCTCCGGTGATCATGCGAAACAGGGTCGTCTTGCCGGCGCCGTTGGGACCGATCACGCCGACGATGCCGCCCGGCGGCAGGCGGAAGTTCAGGTCTTCGATCAGCAGCTTGTCGCCGAAGGCCTTGTTCAGGTGCGTGGCCTCGATCACCAGGTCGCCCAGGCGCGGTCCCGGGGGAATGGTGATCTGGGCGGCGCCGGTTTTCTGTTCCGCCGCCCTGGACAGCAAATCCTCGTAAGCCGTGATGCGCGCCTTGGACTTGGCCTGCCGGGCCCGGGGCGAGGCCCTGATCCATTCCAGCTCCTGCTTCAAGGTGCGCTGGCGGGCGCTTTCCTGTCTTTCTTCGTGGGCCAGGCGCTTGTGTTTCTGTTCCAGCCAGGAGGAATAGTTGCCCTCGTAGGGGATGCCGCGGCCGCGGTCCAGTTCCAGGATCCAGCCGGTGATGTTGTCGAGGAAATAGCGGTCGTGGGTGACCACCATGACCGTGCCTTCATATTCCTTGAGGAAGCGCTCCAACCAGGCCACCGATTCCGCGTCAAGGTGGTTGGTGGGTTCGTCCAGCATCAAAATGTCGGGCCTTTCCAGCAACAGGCGGCAGAGCGCCACCCGCCGCCGCTCGCCGCCGGAAAGCGTGGTCACGTCGGTATCCGGGGGCGGGCAGCGCAGCGCGTCCATGGCCACTTCGATGGTCCGTTCCAGTTCCCACCCTCCCGAGGCTTCGATTTTTTCCTGCAGTTCTCCTTGTTCCTCCAGCAGCGCGTTCATTGCATCATCGTCCATGGGTTCGGCGAATTTGGCGCTGACCTCGTTGAATCGCTCAAGCAGGGCCTTGGTTTCGCTCAACGCCTCGGTGACGTTGCCTTCCACATCCTTGGCCGGGTCCAGTTCCGGTTCCTGGGCCAGGTAACCGACGCGAACGCCGTCCGCCGCCCAGGCTTCACCGGTGAATTCGGTCTCTATGCCGGCCATGATCTTGAGCAGGGTCGATTTACCGGCGCCGTTGACCCCCAGCACGCCGATCTTCGCCCCGGGCAGGAACGAAAGGGTGATGCCCTTCAGCACCTCCCGCCCGCCGGGGAAGGTCTTGCGAAGGTCTTTCATTACATAGACATATTGGTAAGAAGCCATAAGGTTCTCCGGCGATGAGTAATCGGGACCCGTTTCTATCCCATCACCAAGGGCGGATGCAATGCGACCGGCTATCGTCGAAAGAGTGAAATCAGCGGATTGGCTGTGGTATCATCGACTGGCGGCGAATTGACGGAGGAAAGGGGAACCACCCGAATGGCGAAATCCGTACTAGTGGTCGAGGACGAGCCGAATATCGTTCTGTCGCTGGAATTCATCATGAAACAAGCGGGTTACGAGGTGCGGGTGGCGCACGACGGCGAGGAAGCCTTGAGAGCGGTCGAAGAAGCGGCGCCCGACCTTATTCTTTTGGATGTCATGATCCCGAAACGCGACGGCTATGATGTCTGTCAGACCATCCGCTCCAATCCCGCCTGGGAAGGAACCCGAATCATCATGCTGACGGCGAAGGGCCGCGAGGTGGAGCGGGAAAAGGGATTGGCGCTCGGCGCCGACGACTACATTACCAAGCCGTTTTCCACCCATGAATTGACGCAACGGGTGAAGGAGGTCGTCGGCGGCGGCTGATCATACAGTGAATTCAAACGGCATCAGGGCCATGAGCATTCGTTTGGTGATCGCGCTTTGCTTCGCCGGCATCGCACTGGCGGCGGCGGTAGTGGTTTTTGGGAGTGGCGAATGGCTGCTGGCCGACAGGATTGCCGACGCCATACCGGAAAAGACCGCCGCGGCGCTTGCCGTATACCGCCTCGGTGCCGCGCTGGTATTGGTTTTGCTGATCTCCGTCGCTTGGGCGGGTTTCGATCACGCGATAGCGGCTCCGCTGGCGCGTTTGGTGCGCGACATCCGGACGGCCACCCACGCTAACCCCGACCACAAGATCGAGATCGCCGAAACCCACATTTTAGGCGACCTGCCTCAAGCCGTGAACGCCATGGCCGCCGAACTTTCACGGGCCAGGCGCGACGTGCACGACGCCATTGCCCAAGCCACCCGAGACATCGAGAAACAAAAAGGGCACCTTGAAGCAATTCTCAGGGATTTATCGGAAGGCGTCGTGATCTGCAACCTGAACCATCAGATTCTTCTGTATAACCATCGTGCCTTGACCCTCCTCCACGTGGCCGGCGAACTGGGGCTGGGCAGGTCCCTGTTCACCGTTATGAACCGGCAACCCTTCCTGCATACGCTTGAGCGCCTGAGCAATCGCTTGAGCGAGCAGCGTCATAAGGACCATGGAGAAGGGTTGAGCACGAACTTCGTTTCGACGACCACCGACGGCCGCTACACCTTGGAGGGGCGGATGAGTTTGATCCTCGACCGGGACGACAGGGTTACCGGTTACATCACGACGTTCGAGGACAAAACGCATTATTTGGCGGCCCTGGGAAAACGCGACCGCCTGTTGAGCAAGGCCACCGAGGGCCTGCGCGGGTCGGTCGCCAATCTTCGCGCCGCGGCTGAAACTCTGAACACGCATCGGGGGATGACGGTGGCGGAGCGCGGCGCATTCGACAAGGTAATCTTTGACGAAAGCAACGTCTTGAGCGGGATGCTGGAAAACCTGACGTCGGAATATCGTGACGTGATGACCGCCCACTGGCCCATGAACGACATCTACTCCGCCAACCTTCTGAACGGCGTGGTCAGGCGGATGGCCGGGAAAAAGGGATTTGATGTCGTGATGACCGGCCTGCCCCAGTGGCTGCACGGTGACAGCCACACCCTGGTTGAACTTCTCGAGCACGTGCTTGACAAGGTCCGCGAACACACCGGCACTACTTCCATTGACCTGGAGGCCTCGCCGGGAGAGCGCCGGGTTTACCTGGATCTCATATGGAAGGGCTCGCCGGTTCCAGCGGCGGTGCTGGATCGATGGATGGATGTGCAGCTCAAGGACGCGTTAGGGGGCCTGACGGCGCGGGACATCCTGGAACTTCACAAGACCGAGTTGTGGAGTCAATCCCTTCGCGCCGAGTTCGCGTGTGTGCGTTTGCCGTTGTCACCCGCGGCGGGGGAAACGCCGGGGAAAGGGGCCCGGAGTCTGCCATCCCGTCCCGAATTCTATGATTTCGACATATCCGGCCTGCCGGCGGACCTGGAGCAAAATGGAGAACGATCCCTAAGATCCCTTACCTTCGTCGTCTTCGACACCGAAACCACGGGCCTAAAACCTTCCGAAGGTGACGAGATTATTTCAATCGCCGGTGTTCGCATCGTCAATGGACGAATTCTAACCGGTGAATCCTTCAGCGAAATCGTCCACCCGGGCCGCCCCATTCCTCCGGATTCCATCTTTTTCCATGGGATCACCGACGAAATGGTTGCAGGCAAGCCTCCTATTGAAGCGGCGTTGCCCCGGTTCAAGGAGTTCGTCGCCGATTCCGTGCTGGTTGCTCACAATGCCGCGTTCGATATGAAGTTCCTAAAACTCAAGGAAGAAAGTCTGAACATGGTGTTCGATAACGCGGTTTTGGATACTTTGCTTCTTTCCGCCGTCCTCCACGACGAAACGACGGATCATTCCTTGGACGCCATCGCTGAACGGTTCGGAATCGAAATTGAAGGCCGGCACACGGCTTTGGGCGATTCACTGGTTACGGCGGGGATTTTTCTGCGCATGGTCGATATGTTGGAAGCCATAGGCATCCGCACTCTGGACCAGGCTGTCGAAGCCTCCAACAAAATGGTCAAGATACGCGCCCTGCAGGCTCGATTCTAGTCGACCCCACCGGCGCTGGTACCGGGCGCCGAAAACAGGAGATCGAAGATGCCCGAATTCAGTCAACGAAACGAAAGGATTGTTGCCCTGTTCGTCGTCGGCGTCCTGGCCTTCAATCCTCCACTGCTTCGGGTCTTTGACGCCGGGCCGGACGTCATGCTCTTCGGCATCCCTCTCCTTTACCTTTACCTGTTCCTCGCTTGGGCGGCGCTTATTGTCTGCGTGGCGTTGCTGATCGAACGGCCGAAGCGAGGAAGCGGGAAGCAGGAGGCCTTTGCCAGCAGGGAGACGAAGATCCGACGCGATAGCGGTTGACGGGGGGCCGCACCATGCTGCCGGCTTGGCTGATTTTCGTTGCTTCGTTTGGATACCTGTTTCTTCTGTTCGCCATCGCCTACTACGGCGACAAGCGGGCGGACGCGGGGCGCAGCATTATCGCCAACCCCTACATTTATACGCTCTCCATCGCCGTATACTGCACCTCATGGACTTTTTACGGCAGTGTCGGGCGGGCCGCCTCCAGCGGTGTCGGGTTCTTGCCCATTTACCTGGGGCCGACCTTGATGTTCACCTTGGGCTGGTTCGTCCTTCGCAAGATCATTCGCATCAGCAAAGTCCACCACATCACCTCCATCGCCGATTTTATCTCCTCCCGGTATGGCAAAAGCCATCTTTTGGGCGGCATGGTAACGGTAATCGCCGTGATCGGAATCATGCCTTACATCTCCCTGCAACTGAAGGCGGTATCGACCAGTTTCGATGTCCTTTTATATTCTCCCGGGCTGAACGGAACGGAGGGCTCGGGAGACTTCCTTCTGTTGGGCGACACGGCCCTTTTCGTCGCCCTTCTGATGGCTGCTTTCTCGATCCTCTTCGGCACCCGCCACATCGACGCCACGGAGCATCACGAGGGTATGGTCGCCGCTATTGCTTTCGAGTCCGTGGTCAAGCTTCTCGCTTTTCTGGCCGTCGGAATTTTCGTCACTTTCGGCGTCTTCGATGGATTTGGCGATCTGTTTCGCCAAGCCGCCGCCGAACCGGAATTGCGCAGCCTGATGACCATGGAGGATGCGGACAGCGGATGGGTAACGCTGACCGTCCTGGCAATGGCCGCCATCATCTTCCTTCCCCGTCAGTTCCAGGTTGTCGTGGTGGAAAACATCGACGAAAGCCATCTTCGTAAAGCGATCTGGCTATTTCCGCTCTACCTTCTGGCCATCAACGTGTTCGTTCTGCCGATCGCCTTCGGGGGTTTGTTGCGCTTCCCGGACGGCGGAATCGACGCCGATACTTTTGTATTGGCCCTGCCGATGGCCGAACAGCAGCCGTGGCTGGTGTTGTTTGCGTTTATCGGCGGACTGTCCGCGGCTACCGGCATGGTGATCGTCGCCACCATCGCGCTCAGCACCATGATTTGTAACGACCTGGTGATGCCGGTATTGCTGCGGTTTCCCTGGTTGCGCCTGACCGAACGCGGGAATGTGAGCGGACTTCTGCTGGGTATCCGCAGGGGCGCGATCGTTCTGATTTTGCTGTTGGGCTACCTCTATTTCCGTCTGATCGGAGAATCCTACGCCCTGGTCACGATCGGCCTGGTTTCCTTCGCCGCCGCCGCCCAGTTCGCTCCCGCCATATTCGGCGGCATCTTCTGGAAAGGGGGCACGCGCCTTGGGGCGACGGCGGGCCTGAGCGCCGGATTCCTGGTCTGGGTCTATACCCTGCTATTGCCGTCGTTCGCGCGCTCAGGATGGCTGCCGGTGGAGTTCATCGAGCCTGGGCCGTTCGGCATTGAATTTTTGCGGCCCTATGCCTTGTTCGGCCTCGCCGGGCTGGACCATATCTCGCATTCCCTTTTTTGGAGCCTGCTGGTAAACGCGGGCGCCTACGTGGCCGTATCATTGGCGGGCCGTCAAAACACCATAGAACGCATCCAGGCCACCGTGTTCGTGGATATATTCCATCAGCCCGGAAACGAAGCGGCGGCCCGGATGTGGCGGGGCTCCGCGACGGTGGCCGACCTGAAGGCGCTGGCGGAGCGCTTTATGGGCGCCGGCCGAGTCCATGAAGCCTTCACCGGCTACGCCCGAAAACATCAATTCGATTTGGACCGGATGCAGGAGGCCGACGGCGAACTGGTGCAGTTCGTCGAGCGATTGCTGGCAGGCGTCATCGGTGCGGCATCGGCCCGGGTGATGATGGCTTCCGTGGTTAAGGGTGAGGGCGTCGGCCTGGATGAGATTATGGAAATCCTGGACGAGGCCTCCCATGTCCTGGAATACAGCCGGCAGCTGGAGCTAAAATCCCTGGCCCTGGAGGAAGCCACCGAGGAACTCACGGCGGCCAACGAACGGCTTAAGGAACTGGACCAGCTTAAAGATGAGTTCCTGTCCACGGTCACTCACGAACTGCGCACGCCACTGACATCCATCCGTTCATTTTCCGAGATTCTACACGACAATCCTGACCTGAAGATGGATGAGCGGCAGAAGTTCCTGCTCATCGTAATTCATGAAAGCGAGCGACTGACCCGCTTGATCAATCAAGTCCTGGACTTGACCAAGATGGAAACGGGAAGCATGGAATGGCGGATGGCGGAAGTGGACATGAAATCCGTGATCGAAGACGCCGTAGCCACCCTCAGCCGTCTGTTTGACGAAAGAAACGTCGCCCTTGCCGTGAACCTGCCCGACAGGACGTCGGTTATTCGGGGCGACCGCGATCAACTGATGCAAGTGGTTATCAACCTGCTGTCCAATGCCAATAAATTTTGCTGGCCTGACGTGGGGCGAGTCACGGTAACCCTGACCGCCGGTTCGGAGTATTTGACCGTCAGCGTCAGCGACAACGGCCCCGGTGTCGCCCTCAAGGATCAGCAGCAAATCTTCGAGAAGTTCCATCAGGTTCTGGATGCCGAGACCGGCAATCCCATGGGGTCCGGCCTGGGCCTTACCATTTCCCGGCGCATCGTCGAGCATTTGGGCGGCCGCATCTGGGTGGATAGCACGCCCGGTCAAGGCTCCACGTTCAGTTTCCGTATCCCCACCCCGCCCAGTCCGGTCAACTGAATCCTTCCGCGGGCAGGCCGCCGGTCATTGAGAAGCGGTGGACATTGGTCGACCGGTGAAGCTTGTTCCGACATTCCCGCCGCCAGCGAGACGGGTCAGAAGACGTTGGCGGTAAAGTCGGAGCGGATGCGCTTGCGCAGGTTGTCGATGGCTTTCAGGGAATCCGCAAGCTGGTCCTTTTGCCGCTCGGTGAGGGTATCGGGATGAACATAATAGCCGACTTTTTTACCGGCCTTGAAATCCCTGACCTGCTGGGCCAGCAGAATTTCCGTCAGCAGCCGGAAAGCACCGCCCAGGTAATCGGTTTCGTCGGTATCCAACAATCCCAGTTCGTGCAGCGCGTCGATGCGGGCGCAAGTGCCCGTTTCGGCAATTCCCTCGCGCAGGGCCAACAGGCGGACAGCGCCCACCAGGGGCAGCAGGCCGGTGAACTTCAGGCTCAGGTAGCCCTTGTACTCCTCCAGTTCCTTTTCGGTGATGAAGCGGGTGAAAAAACCCAGCCCCACGCCCCGTTCCGATTCCTCTTCATACATGCCCTTCAGGAACAGGTGATTGTTGCGCACCATATCGGTGACCGTCCGGCGCAAAGTGGCGGCCAGTTCGGCCCCCCGTTCAGCCTTCAGGGGATCCGGTCCGGATACGGGACGAAAATCGAAAAAGATATCGGCCAGGCGGATGGCGACAAAGTGGTGCTTGCTGCCCCACAGGCCGATCTGTTTGATCCACTGGGACATGGTCTTGCGCCACAGGGGATTGGTCGCCATGCAGTAGCCCCTGCAATAGGGGAACCCCACCGCGTCCAGGTCCCGGGACATGCGCGTTGCCAGTTCGATGAAAAAGCCGTCGATGCGGGTGTGGTCCTTGTCGGGATAATCCCCCAGGATGAAGCCGTTGTCCTGGTCGGGAAACAGGTAGTTTTCCCCCCTGCCGCCGGAGCCGAAGACGATGGCGCTGAAGGGTACCGGCGGCTGGCCCCAGTCTTCCGCCGCCATGCCGGCCAGCGCCTTCTTGATAATGCGCCGGTAGATATCGTTGTTGATGTGGGTCAGCAGGGATTGGATATCGGCGGCGGGAAGATCGTCGTCGAACAAATCGTCGGCCAGTTCCACCTGCGCCTTCTTGACCGCCTTCAATCCTTCAACGGTGCTTTCATGGGTCAGCCGGTCGATCTGGTCCATCAGCTGGCTGGCGACCGAGGCCAGGGCGTCATGCAGGTTCAACATGCCGGCCAGCACGCCCGCGCCGTCGACAACCGGCATGTGCCGCAGTTCACGCCGGCGCATGCGGGCGATGGCGTGGTACAGGTACTCGCTTTGCGGAATGGTCAACACCGGAGCGGTCATGATTTTTTCCACCGGCGTTTCCCCGCCCAGGGTGAGAGCGGCGCGGTGGGTGATGTCCTTTTCCGTTACGATGCCCAAGGGACGGCCATCCGCGTCGACGACCATGGCGCTGGAGGCGTTTTCTTCCGCCATTCCACGGATCACTTCGGACAACAGCGTGCCCTTGCCAACCGCCAGGGGAACGCGGCGCATGAAATGCCGGACCAGTTTGCTGAAAATCACGGTGTGCGATTGCACAATAACCCCCAATCCATCTTGCCGGGCGCCTGCCCTAAGGAATATGTGAAGATTTAATGGAACTCGCCGACGATCTCCGTGCGGAAAAAACCGCTCCTGAGAAAAGCAATAAAACAGGTTAACCGAATCTGATAGCAGAATTATGAAAACTTAATTAATTCAAATACTTCAATAGCCGCATTAAGGCAAAAAATTATATGGTGTCCGGTTACGCGGTCCGGCCGGGAACATGGACGGACCCATCCGAAATGTTGAACCGAATAGTAGATTAACCTATCAAATGTTGTGCCGATGGCTCGAAAATGGTAATCAGATTCCAGCTCCGGCTATGACGGGAGAATATCCTTGACCAGCCGGAGTAAGGTTTAACGATAACGTGCGGCAAAGCACGAGGGGTATGGGAAGGCGGTTCCAATGGGGCTTTTCTATTGCTGGCCTCGTTATGATTGATCTTCCCGCATAGGCGGCCGGTTCGGGGATTGTCTCCGGGCCTTCACCGCTTTGATTCGAAAGCTGCGTCAACGGTAGGTCAGCACTGACTGCCGGGTTGTGGTTTTGGACTATTTTTCGCCCCTGGTATTTTCGGGGCGTCCGGACCGGTCACCAGGCGAGAGCGGCCGATAGATAAGGGGAGAATCGTTTTGGCACCTAAGGTAATTTGGCTTTTCGTATTTGTAGCGCTCTATTGGGCCTACTGCATCTTCTGGGGCATCAAGTGCGCCCGAATGGCGAAGACGGCGACCGATTACTTCATTTCGGGCCGCAAGATTTCCATGTGGGTGTTCGTCCTGGCGGCGACCGCGACATCTTTTTCCGGCTGGACCTTCATGGGCCATCCGGGGCTGGTGTACCGCGACGGCTTCCAGTACGCCTATGCATCCTTCTACACCATCACCATTCCCTTCACCGGCGTTATGTTCCTGAAACGCCAGTGGATGCTGGGCAAGCGTTTCGGCTATGTGACACCCGGTGAAATGCTGTCCGATTATTTCCAGGGCGACATGATCCGCATCCTGACGGTCTGCGTGGCCTTGTTGTTCTCGATCCCGTACCTGGGCGTGCAGCTCGGCGCTTCGGGCTTCCTGTTCAACGTGCTCACCGATGACTTGATTCCGGTAACCTGGGGCATGTGGGTGTTGTCGGCGGTGGTGTTCATTTATGTGGCGTCCGGTGGTCTTCGGGCCGTGGCCTATGTGGATACGCTGCAATGTATCCTGTTGGCCTTGGGCATCGTGATTATTGGCATCATCGCGCTGAACGAAGCCGGTGGCTGGGATTCCCTGCAGCAGGGCTTCGCCGCCCTGGGCAAGACCGACATCGGCAAATGGGGATCGACGAAAGGATATGGCGGCGGCGATTACAACGCCTACTTCGCCATTCCGGGGGTCATTCAGTTCACCGCCGGGCTGGGTGTTGAAACACCCACGGGTGGCTTGTGGACCGGCGTCATGGTCCTGACCTACATGTTCGCGCTGATGGGCATCCAGTCCGCGCCGGCGTTTACCATGTGGTCTTTCGCCAACAACGACACCAAGCCCTTCGCTCCGCAGCAGGTGTGGGCCTCTTCCCTTGGTATCGGCCTGATCCTGTTCTTCTTTACCGCGTTCCAGGGCATGGGCGCCCATCTGCTGGGCGCCAACGGCGCGGTAACCGAAGCCGGATTGGCGTTGAATAACCTGCTGCCTGACCTTACCGCCAACAAACAAGGCGGGTTGGTCCCTCACTACATCAACACTATCGGTGACGCGGCTCCTTGGCTTGTCGGCATTTTGGCGGTTTGCGCCCTGGCGGCCATGCAGTCCACGGGCGCCGCTTATATGTCCACGGCCGGCGGCATGCTGACCCGCGACCTCTATAAACGGTATCTGAACCCCAATGCGTCGCACCTCACTCAGAAACTGGTTGGCCGCATAGGGGTGGGCTTCATCGTCATTTCGGCACTTTTGGTGGCCACCTATTCCAAGGACGCCCTGGTGCTTCTGGGCGGTCTGGCGGTGGCTTTCGGCTTCCAGATGTGGCCGTCCCTGGCGGCGGTGACCTGGTTCCCGTGGATTACCCGGCGCGGCGCCACCTGGGGCCTGCTGGTTGGCTTGCTTGCGGTTATTTTCTCCGAGAACTTCGGTCTGTCGATCATCGATTGGGTGTTCTATAACGCGGACGGCAAGTACGGTGATCTGCCGTGGGGACGCTGGCCATGGACCATGCACTCCGCTTTCTGGGGCATGTTCTTCAACCTGCTGGTTTGCCTCCCGATCTCGGCGATGACGCAGAACGAAAAGGACCGGGCCCATCGCATGAAGTATCACAACTTCCTGCGCGAGCACGCCACCCTGTCGGCGGACAAGCAAGGCCTGAAGCCCATCGCCTGGGGCATCACGTTGGCATGGCTGTTCTTCGGCATCGGCCCGGGCGCCGTTATCGGCAACGATATCTTCGGCGCGCCCGATGCCGGCGTGGAAGGCTGGACCTTCGGCATGCCGTCCATCTGGGCGTGGCAGATCCTGTTCTGGGTCCTTGGCGTGTTCATGATGTGGTTCCTCGCCTACAAGATGGAAATGTCCACCTTGCCCGACAAAGAAGTCGAGGCATTGGTCGAGGACATCGGTGACACGACCTTGGAAATGCCAGGCAACTAGACGCTCCAAGGTCTAAAAATTTGGGGGAAGGGCCGTGGTCCTTCCCCCTTTTTTTTGCTAGCATGTATTCTCGTTGGAACTTTTGAAAAGACGGCGGCGGGAGGTCGCAGCGGAAAACCATGCAGGCGCTGTTTACGGATCAATTTCAATGGCTGTGGACCGCCGTCCTGGGCGCCGCCCTGTTTTTTCCGGTCCGCCAGTTGATCTGGGTGGCGGCGGTACGCCGAACGCAACGTAAAATCGGGGAAGTGGACGAAGCCCGGAAACAATCCCTGAAGAATCGGGCCACCGTCACTTCGGGTTTGTTGTGTTTCGTTTTCTCCATCGTCTACGTCAATATGCTGTTTCAGCCCGGCCCATGAACCCCTTTGCAAATCCGCGCGTTACCCGGCGGTTCGTCATTTTCATGGCGGTGACGACTTTTGTCATGTTCAGCCTGTGGGCCGTGTTGCGCGGCTACCTGGAGACGCCTCCCGGCGACTACGAGGTGCGCCAAGGGGATATCCTTCTCGGCGACCGGGATTTCGAAGCGGCGCTGGAACGGTTTGACGCCGCCCTCGCGGTATCCCCCGATCACCGGGGAGCCTTGATGGGCCGCGCCCTGGTTTTCCTGCAATCAGACCGGTTCCAGGAAGCCGAAGCCGAATTTAACTACCTGATCAAATATCTGATCCGTACATTGACTCCCGAAGACCGAACCGGCATCGGCACCCTGGCCGCCGCCTACAACAATCGCGGCATTCTTTACGACCGCCAATGCCGCCACAAGGAGGCCTTCGATGATTACGTCTCGGCGTTGAAAACAGACGAAGGCGCCGTCGAAGGGCCCGGTATCCTTGATAAAATCGTGTACGGCACTCCCCGGCCGTCAACGGCGCGCGAACGGGCGCGGTTCCTTCAGGAGAAGCTGCCGGAATTGAAACCCGGCGAATGCCTGACCTTGCCGGAAAAGGACGCCGAGCAGCGCATGTACAAGCCCTGAAGCGGCGCCCATCAGAACTGGACGATCCCCAGGACATCCTGGAACAACACCAGGAAGAAGAATACGCCGGCGATGCAGGCGAACAACAGGCGCACCGCGTCCGTGTTGCCTTCCTTGTCCCGAAAACGGACACCGTGCCAGGCGATGAAGCCCGTGGCCATGAGGAAGATCAGATTGATAACGGGCTCGAAGGCGCCGGCGAATTCAAACATGGGTGAAACTTATCCGTCTCCCGGCCGGCTGGCAATCATCAACGGCGCCAAGGGGAAAGGTGGACGCATAGGCTGGAAATCAGGAACCCGGACCAATATTGCGGCGCTGGAAATCGGCAGGGATGCTGTCCGACCTGCCCCAAGAGAAATTCCGCGGCGTCGGCTTCAATTCTTCCTCGTTGAAATAGGGCGGCAGGATGGTCGTCGATTTGATCGTCGTCAGGCTGGCGATCAAGATGGCGCCGCCCAAGGTGAAAACCAGGCCCAGGGTGGCCATCCAGAAACGCCGCGTGCCATCGGGAACACTGCTGTGGTAGTCGGCGTCGTAATCGTGATAGGCCGGATCCTGGTCGTCGACCTGCCCCATTTTGTCCTTTTCAAGGATTAGCCTCGCATAATGCCGCGCCCAGTGGGGAACCGCGTTTTTCAGCATGTAGGATGAAAACAACTGGTCCACCAGGGCTTCCGGCAGGTCCCGGTTGTGCCATTCCCGATAGGCCAGTTGCAGGAATTGAAATTCGCCTACCTGAAGGATATTGGCCGCCGAACAGACGACGGAGCGTTCCTTGAATTCCAGTTCTTCCCGGTCGGGGTGAAGAAGGGTTTCAAAAAGGTTCATCGGGGCCGCCCAAATCCATAACGGCGATGGCCGCCTGCCGTCACCGTAGATGCCTCAAGAAAAGGTATTCTATCCCTAATTCCGGATGGCCGCCGTTCACGATTGGGTCAGAATCGGAGACGGACAGGAGCAGGGCCGCTTACTCGGCGGCTTCCACGGCCTCTTCTGGGGCCTCTTCCAGGGCCTGGGCGGCGCCGAAGGCGGCGGCGGGGGCGTGTTTCCCGCCTTTTTCGGGACTATCGGCGTTTTCGGCGAACTCGGCCTCCGCCTCCTTCACCGCTTCGGCATAGGCCTCTTCCGACACGTAAGGCCCGTGGGCGTGGAATTTCGTAACCTCCACCCGCTTGACGCCGCCGCCCCGGGGCAGCACCTTGAAGTAGCCCCCGTCCCGGCCGATGAGGGGAATAAACCGGTTCCAGCGGGTATAGACCCGGCGCATGGCCGCTGAATGGTCCTTGAACACGGTGTATTCACCGGGATCGAACTTGAACAGCATTTCATAGGCGCGGACGAATTCATCGACGAATTCCTGCTCCACCACCCCCAGGTTGGACATCACCCAGCAGCGGTCTTCGAAGGTCCAGTGATAGGCCAGCCCGATGAGATCGCCTTCCCGGGTGATATAGGGAAAAAAGGGAAAGGACCGGCAGGCGAGGGAACGGTTTTCCCGTTCGCAGTGGCGCGCCCCATTGCACTCGGCCGCCGTACAGCTTTCGGCCAGGGTATCGACGATTTCCCGGGTGGCGGCGTCATAGGCGTGAAAGCGGCTCCACATCTTGGTGCGCGAACGCAACAAGTGCCATTCGGCGTTGTCCATCACCGGCACCGCGTGCTGGGTGGAACAGCAAACCGGCTCGCCACCGTTCAGGGGCGCGCACCTGGACCCGCAATCCAGGCGGGTGATGGATGCCTCGAAGGCCTTATATATCTTCAGATAGTGATCGGGCTTGATTTTCTTTTTCGCCGCCATGCTTGCCGTGCTCCCTGGGCAGTCCCGGTCCTGAACATTAGCCGACGCCAAATCCCGCTACAATCCCCGACCTGCGGGGTGACAGACCGTCCAGATATACCAGAACCGATCGCCGTCCGCCGGGGGCTCATAAAGGTTCGCTATTATACCCCCTATGAAATGCATCCCGTTGAGTCAAACTGACCGTTCCCTTTATTCCATGACGGCGTTCGGGTTGTTCGGGTGGGTTGTCCAGTTCGCGTACTCGGCCACGATCGGCTTGCCGGTCCGGGGGTCATTCCCTTCGGTCATCTGAACCATTTCGATGCAACCCTCGACCGGACAAATGCTGGCACACAGGTTGCACCCGACACATTCCTCATCCTTGATATCGAAATAACGGTGACCGTTCTTTTCGATCGATATGGCCTGGTGGGACGCGTCCTCGCAAACAATATGGCAGCGGCCGCACTTGATGCATTTCTCCTGATCAATACGCGCCTTTACCACATAGTTCATGTTCAGGTATTGCCAGTCGACGATATTCTTGATCGCCGCCCCCCTGAAGTCCCCGATACGGGAATATCCCTTGCCGTCCATCCATGTATTCAACCCGTCGAGCATTTCCTCGATGATCTTGAAGCCATAGACCATGGCCGCGGTGCAGACCTGAACCGTTCCGGCGCCCAGGGTGATGAATTCCGCCGCGTCCCGCCATGTGCCAATACCGCCGATGGCGGAAACCGGCAATGAAGCCGTTTCCGGGTCGCGGGCAATCTCCGCGACCATGTTCAACGCGACGGGTTTGACCGCCGGCCCACAGTACCCCCCGTGCGAGCCCTTTCCATCCGTACTGGGATCGGGGGACATTGTATCGAGATCAATGCCCATGATGGAATTGATGGTGTTGATCAGCGATACGGCGTCGGCGCCGCCCTTTTGCGCAGCCCTGGCGGGGTGGCGAATATCGGTGATATTCGGCGTCAGCTTGACGATAACCGGCATTCGCGTGGATTGCTTGCACCAGCGGGCGATGTTCTCAATGTACTCCGGGTCCTGGCCGATGGCGGCGCCCATCCCGCGTTCCGACATGCCGTGGGGGCAGCCAAAGTTCAACTCAATGCCATCGGCCCCCGTTTCCTCCACCAGGGGGACAATGGCCTTCCAGGATTCCTCGCGCACGGGCACCATCAGGGAAACCACCATCGCGCGGTCCGGCCATTCCCGTTTTACCTTCTTGATCTCTTGCAGGTTTACACCGAGCGGACGATCCGAAATAAGCTCGATATTGTTAAAGCCGACCAACTGCCGGTCGGCGACATGAATGGCGCCGTAACGCGGACCATTGACATTGACGATATGAGGGTCCTCGCCAAGGGTTTTCCAGACAACGCCGCCCCAACCGGCCTTGAAGGCGCGGACGACATTGGTTTCACGGTCCGTCGTCGGGGCGGAGGCCAGCCAGAACGGGTTGGGTGACTTGATACCCAGGAAGTCGCACCGAAGATCAGCCATTTCCATTCCTCCATGACACCGTCAAAGTCATCTACGCCGCCGCAGAATTCAAATAGCGGTCAATGGACATTGCCGCGGCCTTTCCGTCTTCAACGGCGGCGACGGTCAAATCATCGCCGCCATCAATACAGTCGCCCCCCGCCCACACATCCGGCAGGGATGTCTTCCTGTCCGCATCGACCGCGATCCGTCCGTCAACCAGTTCCGGCGCTTCGCTGCCTGCGAGTGCTTCCGCAAGGAAAACCTGACCGATGGCCTTGAAAACCATGTCGGCGGCAAGCTCGAAGCTTTCGCCCGTCTCGACCAGGTTTCCATCACCGTCGGGTGACGTATACTCAAAACGGATTGCCCTGACGCCGTTGCCGTCGGAAATCAGTTCCGCCGGTCTTGCCCAATGAATAATATTGACGCCCCGCGTCTGGGCCAGTTCCTGTTCATACCGGCTGGCCTTCATCTGGGCCTGGCCGCGCCGGTAGACGATGGTTACATCTTCCGCCCCCAATAGTTTCGTCTGAACGGCGATGTCGATGGCGGTCATCCCTCCGCCGATAACGACAATCCGCCGGCCGACCGGGAGTCCGGACAGGTCCGGCGCCTGGCGAAGTTCGGCGATGTAATCGATGGCATTGATCACCCCATCCAGGTCTTTTCCATCCAGGCGCAAATCATTGGTTCCGCCCTGCCCCAGGCCTAAAAACACGGCATCGAATTCCTCGCGTAAAGTATCCAGGTCTCTGCCGCCGCCGAGCGCCATGCCGTTCTTGACCTCGATGCCGCCGATCGAAAGAATGAAATCAATCTCTTTCTGGGCGAAATTATCCGTCGCCTTATAGGCGGCAATTCCATACTCGTTGAGGCCGCCTGATTTCTCCCGCGCCTCGAAGACCGTGACCGAATGCCCCAGCGAAGCGAGCCGGTGCGCGCAGGACAACCCCGCCGGACCGCCGCCGGCCACCGCGATTTTTTTGCCCGTCGCGCCGGCGCGTTGAAACGGATGCCGGCCTGTATCCATGTAGGCGTCCGTCGCATACCGTTGCAGGAAACCGATCTTGACCGGCTTATCCTCGCCGCCGTTGCGAACGCAGGCTTGTTCACAAAGCGTCTCCGTGGGGCAGACCCGGGCGCACATGCCGCCCATGATGTTCTGGGCGTAAATGGTTCGCGCCGAACCGGTTGTATTTCCGGTCGTGATCTGGCGTATGAACATCGGGATATCGATGCCGGTCGGACAGGCCGTCACACAGGGCGCGTCGAAACAGAAATAGCACCGGGCGGCCTCGACATTCGCCTGATGGGCATTGAGGGCCGGGTGCAGATCACCGAAGTTGCGTTCGTATTCGTCAGCCGACAAACGGCCTGTTGAAATCCCGGTCGCGGTGGAGCTGTTGACCATACCCCGTCCTCCAGACAACGAAACATTCCCTTTTTTTGCCAGCTTGACCGCCGGCTTCTTGTCTTAATCTGACAAAAATTTGACCAAATGGTCAAGTTCTATTCGTCGACGGGCTTCACCGGCAGGCCGATGCCGCGCAGGATGACGTTGGTTATCGTCTGCAAGGCCTCTTCGAACTGCTCATCCGACAAAGGCTGTCCATCGTTCAGCGAATTAATCTGATGCGCGAAATCGGCGTGGTGCTGAGTCGCCGACCAAATCATATAGAGCAGATAGTCGGGGTTGACCGGATCGATCTTTCCCTCGGCTATCCATCTTTCAATGATTTTTACCCGCGACGCCGTCCAGCTTTTCAAAGTCTGGTCGAGAAAGTCCTGAATCTGCGGCGCGCCCTGCATGATTTCCTGGGCCCAGATCTTGGATCCAAGAGAATGTTCCCGCGAAATATTCATTTTGGCGCGGATATAACGGGCCAGGGCATCCGCCGGGTCGTCACAGTCGTCGAAGGTTTCCGCCGCCTGAAGCCAGATCGCGAAAATCTTTTTTATGACCGTGCGATAGAGTTCCTCTTTGGTCTGGAAATAATAGTGCAGGGTCGCTTTGGGAACCCCGGCGTGTCGCGCGATCAGGTTGGTCGTTGCCCCGGCGAACCCCAACTCGGCGAATACCTTTTCGGCGGCGGACAGGATGGCTTCCTCATTCTTTTGGCGCGGTTTCGATTTTTTTTGCGGTTGGCAATTCACGGCGCTTTCACTCACCCCCGATTTCCCAGAATCCATTTGATCGGCAACAAAAAAGTGTATACGGTTTTTGACCATATGGTCAGTTTTATTTTCCTGACGGAGGCCATGAATCCTGTCAATTCCCGATAGCAAAAGGAATGGCGCACAGAGGAAGCGCACACGGAATTAAGTGAGATGGCTTGATTGTGCGTCCATATAACCGAGCTGGCCCTGTAATCACTTTCCCGTTTGCGGTGCAAAGGGCCTAGACTTTTGAAACGGAATACCCAAGGAGGCTCATGTGTTGGACAAAAAAAACCTGCGTGTTGACGGGAAACGTCTTTGGGACAGCCTCATGGAAATGGGCAAGATCGGCGCCACGGAAAAGGGCGGCTGTTGCCGCCTGGCGTTGACCGATCTGGACAAGCAGGCGCGCGACCTTTTCGTTTCCTGGTGCAAGGATGCCGGATGCACCGTCAAGGTCGACAAGATGGGCAATATCTTCGCCCGGCGGGCCGGGCGCGACAATGACCTGGCGCCGGTAATGACGGGCAGCCATTTGGACACCCAGCCGACCGGCGGCAGGTTCGACGGTGTTTTCGGCGTCCTGTCGGGCCTGGAAGTCATCCGCTCTTTGAACGATTTGGGATACCAAACCGAACGCCCGGTGGAAGTCGCCGTTTGGACCAACGAAGAGGGTTCGCGCTTCGCCCCGGCGATGGTGGCGTCGGGCATATTCGCCGGGGTTTACGAACTGGAATACGGCCTCAGCCGGGCCGATCGCGACGGCAAGACCATGGGCGAGGAACTGGCCCGCATCGGCTATGCCGGAGAGGAAGACGTCGGCGGGCGCGATATCCATGCCTTTTTCGAGGTCCATATCGAACAGGGACCGATCCTGGAGGCCGAGGACAAGCCCATCGGCATCGTCACCGGCGGCCAGGGGCAACGCTGGTATGAATTGAACATTACCGGCGTCGAATCCCACGCCGGGCCGACGCCCATGGACCGGCGCAAGGACGCCCTTTTAGGGGCCTCCCGGGTCGTCGAGCTTGTCAACCGGGTCGGCCTTGACAATGCGCCCGTGGCTTGCGCGACGGTGGGGATGATCGAATCCTATCCCAATTCACGCAACGTCATCCCGGGCAAGGTTTTCATGACCATCGACATCCGTCACCCCGATGATGATACCCTTTCGGGCATGGACCAGGCCTTGCGCGGCGGGGTGGACAAGATCATGACGGACATGGGTCTTGAATGCGAGATGGAGCAGATATTCTATTACGCCCCGGTTCCTTTCGAGGAAAGCTGCATCGAAGCGGTGCGCGAAGCGGCCAAGGATTGCGGCTATCCGTCCCGCGAAATCGTCGCCGGCGCCGGGCACGACGCCTGTTATATGGCGGAAGTCGCCCCGACCGCCATGATCTTCACCCCGTGCGTCGACGGCATCAGCCATAACGAAGTCGAAGACGCCAAGCCGGAATGGATCACCGCGGGCGGTAACGTTTTGTTGCGCGCGGTTCTTGATAAAGCCGGTCACGTAGCCTGAGGGGGAGGGAGTGGCCGACGCGCAAGAGAGGATAGCCAGTACCGCCGGCCTGGAAAGCTCCCGTCGCCACGTGGTCGACATCGAGGGTCTGAAACTGACCTTCCAAACGGCGGACGGTCCCGTTTTCGCCCTCACCGATATCAACCTGAAGGTTGATGAAGGAGATTTCGTCTCCTTCATCGGCCCTTCGGGGTGCGGCAAGACAACCCTGCTTCGCGTTATCGCCGACCTGGAACAACCGACGGAAGGCTCGATCATGGTGAATGGCGTGTCGCCGCACGAAGCGCGGATGGCGCGGTCCTATGGTTATATCTTCCAGGCCCCCGCCCTTTATCCCTGGCGCACCATCGAACGCAATGTCACCTTGCCGTTGGAAGTGATAGGGATGGCCAAGGCCGAGCGGCTCGAACGCGCCAGGAGATACCTGAAACTGGTCAACCTGGCCGGCTTTGAAAAGAAATACCCCTGGCAGCTTTCGGGCGGCATGCAACAGCGGGCCTCCATCGCCCGCGCCCTTTGCGTCGACCCCGAGTTGCTTTTGATGGATGAACCGTTCGGCGCGCTGGATGAAATCGTCCGTGACCACTTGAACGAGCAGCTTTTGCAATTGTGGCGCCAAACGGAAAAAACCGTCGTCTTCGTCACCCACTCCATCCCCGAGGCCGTGTTCCTGTCGACCAGGATCATCGTCATGTCGCCCCGTCCCGGGCGGATTATCGATATCATCGATTGCGGCTTCCCGCCGGACCGAACGCTGGATATCCGTGAGACGCCGGAGTTTCAGGAGGTCGCCCACCGGGTCCGCGAAGGTTTGCGCGCGGGGCATGGCGATGACGACTGAAACCGCCGTCCTGGAGACCGGAAAACGCACTTTACTCGCCACCGCCATGGCCGGGCAGGCGGGGCCGGTGTCGCTGCTTCTGCTGGCGCTGGTCGTCATCTGGTATGCGGGGGCGGTGTGGATGAACGCTCCCTGGGCCATCGACCGCTTCGAAAAGCAAAAAATCGACTGGTCGGCCGGCGACCTGCTGCGCGCGACCATGGTGCAGAAACGCCCCATTCTGCCAGCCCCCCATCAGGTGCTGGTGGAAATGAACAAGACAATCCTGCAAAAGAAAATCACCTCCAAGCGCAGCCTGATCTACCATTCCTGGGTGACCCTTTCCTCGACCCTGTTGGGTTTCGCCATCGGTGGGATCCTGGGAATTTTGCTGGCGGTGGGCATCGTTCATAACCGAACGTTGGAAAAAAGCCTGATGCCCTGGGTGATTTCCTCGCAAACCATACCGATTTTGGCCATCGCGCCGATGGTTATCGTCGTCTTGGGGGCCATCGGGCTGAGGGGCCTTGTCCCCAAGGCGATCATTTCGACCTACCTTTGCTTCTTTCCCGTCACCATCGGCATGGTCAAGGGCTTGCGGTCGCCCGGCGTGCTGGAAATGGATTTGATGCGGACCTTTAACGCCAGCCCCTGGCAGACCTTTTGGATGCTGCGCTGGCCGGCGTCCCTGCCGTTTCTCTTCACCAGCCTCAAGGTCGCCATCGCCATCTCTCTGGTCGGCGCCATCGTCGGCGAGTTGCCGACCGGCGCCCAGGCGGGCTTGGGCGCGCGGCTTCTGGCCGGGTCCTATTACGGCCAAACCATTCAGATCTGGTCGGCGTTGATGACCGCCGCCGTTCTGGCCGCGTTGCTGGTCGTTCTGATCGGCGTCATCGAACGGGTTGTTCTCAAAAGGATGGGGATGAAACGATGACCGGGCGGTGGGACCGGTTTGGGCTGGCGGCGCTGGCCTTCGCATTGCTAGCATTGGCGCTCCCCCTGGCGGGCGGTGAAAATCCCCTGGCCTGGACCGGCCGGCCGGCGGGCCTGGCCGTTTTGTTGGCGGTGGGCGGCGTCGGCGCACTCGTCGCCTGGAAGGGCGTTCCTGGAACCGCCGCCGCCCTGGCCGTTTTGGCGACGGTGTTTCTGGGTGCCCTGATGGCCATGAAGCTTATGGACGGCGGCGTCGCCGGAAACGCCAGCTGGGGATTCTGGAGCTATATATTCGCCCTTTGGGCGCTGACCTGGCGCGGCATCGCCCGCATCGCGGCCTACCGTTCCATGGTCAATGAACGCCAGCAAATGGCCAACTTTTTCGTCCCGGCCTTCTTTGGGTTGTGGCTGCTGTTCCTTTGGCAAATGGTCTGCCTGGGGTTCGGCGTTCCGGGGGTTCTCCTCCCGCCGCCAAGCGCCATCTTCATCAAGCTGATCGGTTCGCTCGACATCCTTTGGGAGGATTTCGTGCAGACCTTCATGAAGGCGGTGATCAGCGGTTACGTCATCGGCTGTGGCGCCGGCTTTGTCGTCGCCATCCTGGTCGACCGGGTGCCCTTCCTGAAGCGCGGGCTGTTGCCGTTGGGCAACATGGTGAGCGCCCTGCCGATTGTCGGCGTAGCGCCGATCATGGTCATGTGGTTCGGCTTCGACTGGCAGTCGAAGGCCGCCGTCGTCGTCATCATGACCTTCTTTCCCATGCTGGTGAACACGGTCACCGGCCTTTCGGCGGCGGGCGCGCTGGAGCTCGACCTGATGCGCTCCTACGGTTCGGGCTATTGGCAGTCCTTGTTCAAGCTGCGGCTTCAGGCGGCCATGCCGTTTATCTTCAATGCGTTGAAAATCAATTCCACGCTGGCGCTCATTGGCGCTATCGTCGCCGAGTTTTTCGGCACGCCGACTGTCGGCATGGGTTTCCGCATTTCCACGGAAGTGGGGCGGATGAACGTGGACATGGTTTGGGCGGAGATTTTTGTCGCCGCCCTGGCCGGGTCCACGTTTTATGGCGTGACGGCCATGATGGAACGGGCCGTCACATTTTGGCATCCTTCCTATCGGACCAAGCGCTGAAGGGCGGGATCAGGGAGCGCGTATAACCAATAAGGAGACGAAATATGAAACGATTTGTTGTGGCGCTAAGCGCCTTGGCCATGAGCTTCGCGGCAACCAGCGCGGTGGCCGCCGAAAAAGTAACCCTGCAATTGAAGTGGGTCACCCAGGCGCAGTTCGCCGGCTACTACGTCGCCAAGGAAAAGGGATTCTACAGTGACGCCGGGTTGGACGTTACGATCAATCCGGGCGGCCCGGACGTCGCCCCGCCGCAAGTCATCGCCGGCGGCGGCGCCGATGTCATCATCGATTGGATGCCGTCGGCCCTGGCCTCGCGCGAAAAAGGCGTGCCGTTGGTCAACATCGCCCAGCCCTTCAAGCGTTCGGGCATGATGCTGACCTGCCGCAAGGAGACCGGGATCAAGTCACCCGCCGATTTTCGGGGGCGGACCCTCGGGGTCTGGTTCTACGGCAATGAATATCCGTTCCTGAGCTGGATGTCGAAACTGGGCATCCCGACCAAGGGCGGCAGTGATGGCGTCAAGGTCTTAAAGCAGGGTTTCAACGTCGACCCGATCCTGCAAAAGCAGGCCGATTGCGTTTCCACCATGACCTATAACGAATACTGGCAGATCATCGACGCCGGCCTCGGCGCCGACGAACTGGTGGTCTTCAAGTACGAGGACCAAGGGGTGGCGACGCTGGAAGACGGCCTCTACGTCCTCGAAAAGAATCTCGATGATCCGGCGTTTGTCGATAAAATGGCGCGCTTCGTCAAGGCCAGCATGAAGGGCTGGGCCTGGGCGCGGGACAACCAGAAAGCGGCGGCGGATATCGTGCTCGAGAACGACGCGACGGGCGCGCAGACCGAAAAGCACCAGGTTCGCATGATGGGCGAAATCAACAAGCTGACCGCCGGTTCCAACGGCAAGCTCGATCCGGCGGCCTATGAGCGGACGGTCGCGACCCTGATGGCCGGTGGCTCCGATCCGGTGATTACCAAAAAACCGGTCGGTGCCTGGACCCACAAGGTCATCGACAAGGCCTTGGGCATGTAATCGATCCAACCACACCCCGCCCGGCGCGCCTCGTTGCGCCGGGCGGCCTTTATTTCACAGGGAGAGTGAGATGGCAGTTCATATCAAGGGCGGAACGGTCGTCACCGCCGACCGGACCTATCGCGCCGACGTCTTGACCGAAGGCGGCGTCATCGCCGCGGTTGGTGAAAAACTGGATATTCCGGCGGGCGCCGAAGTGGTCGACGCCGGCGGCTGTTACGTGATGCCCGGTGGCATCGATCCGCATACGCACATGGAGCTTCCCTTCATGGGCACGGTGGCTTCCGAAGACTTTTTTTCGGGCACTACGGCCGCTGCTTGTGGTGGAACCACGATGATGATCGATTTCGTCATCCCCGGTCCCCAGGAAGACGTCATGGAGGCCTATAAGAAATGGCGCGGTTGGGCCGAAAAAGCAGCCCAGGATTACAGTTTCCACGTCGCCATAACCTGGTGGGACGATACCGTCCACGCCGCGATGGAGACCTTGACCCGCGAACATGGGGTCAACAGCTTTAAGCACTTCATGGCTTACAAGGGCGCCATCATGGCGGACTACGAGATTCTGGTGAACAGTTTCACCCGGGCGCGCGAGTTGGGCGCTCTATGCACCGTGCATGCCGAAAACGGCGAGCTGGTGTTCCGGCTGCAACAGGAAATGCTGGCCAAGGGCATTACCGGCCCCGAAGGCCATCCCCTGTCGCGTCCGCCCGAAGTGGAAGGCGAAGCCGCCAACCGCGCCATCCGCATCGCCCAGGTCCTGGATGTGCCGGTTTATATTGTCCATAACTCGTGCAGGGATTCGCTCGGCGCCATTACCCGGGCGCGCAACGAAGGCCAGCGGGTCTTCGGCGAAGTGCTGGCCGGACATTTGATTGTCGACGACAGCGTCTACCGCGACCCCGATTGGGATTTCGCCGCCGCCCACGTCATGAGCCCGCCGTTCCGTCCCAAGGAGCACCAGGAAGCGCTTTGGCGCGGCCTGCAATCGGGCATGCTGCAAACCACGGCCACCGATCATTGTTGCTTCTGCGCGCCGCAAAAGGCGATGGGCAAGGACGACTTCACCAAGATTCCCAACGGCACGGCGGGGCTGGAAGACCGCATGCATGTGTTGTGGCACCACGGCGTCAACACGGGCCGCCTGACGATGAATGAATTCGTCGCCGTGACATCGGCGAACGCGGCGAAGATTTTCAACATCTATCCGCGAAAAGGCGCCGTAACCCCAGGCGCGGATGCCGACCTGGTGGTTTGGGACGGGGAAAAGGAACGCACCATTTCCAAGGACACCCATCACCAGAATATCGACTTCAACATCTTCGAAGGCATGACGGTCAAGGGCGTCAACGTCGTCACCTT
>JAJRSS010000261.1 GCA_024278615.1 Alphaproteobacteria bacterium | reverse complement strand
GGTCAGGGCGTACCGCCATCATGCCGCCCACCGCACCCTCGCCGATCCGCCCGTGGTCTGGAGCGAAGGGACCACCCGGCTCCTGGATTACGGGGCAACCGCGTTGAAAGGGAAAAAAGGCCGTCCCTTGCTGGTGGTGCCATCCCTGGTCAACCGGGCCTACGTTCTCGATTTCACCCGGGAACGCAGTTTCGTACGGCATTTGGCGTCCTGCGGCTTCAGGCCTTTTCTGGTCGATTGGGATGCGCCGGGGGCGGAAGAGAGGACGTTTACCCTCAGCGACTATATCGCCGGCCGGCTGAGGCGGGCGCTCGAGGCGGCGGTCCAAATGTCCGCCGGGCCGGTGGGCGTGGTGGGCTATTGCATGGGCGGCAATCTGGTGCTGCCCCTGGCCGAGCGGCATCCTGAAATGATTGGCGCCCTTGCCCTGCTGGCCACGCCCTGGAACTTCGAAGCCATGAAAGCGGCCAACAGCCAAATGCTGCGGACGGCGAAGCCACAACTGGAAACGTTGATCGACAGCACCGGCACCCTGCCCGTGGATGTGCTTCAATCCATGTTCGCCGGCCTGGATCCCTATCTGGCCGTGCGCAAATTCCAGCGTTTCGCCGCCATGGACAAGCGCTCGCGCAAGGCCCGCAAGTTCGTCGCCCTGGAAGACTGGCTCAACGACGGGGTTCCCCTGGTCGGCGCGGTGGCCCGGGAATGCCTGTTCGGCTGGTACGGGGAAAATACCCCGGCCAGGGGCCGGTGGAAAATCGAGGACCGGCCGGTGGTTCCTCGCCGGGTCCGGGCGCCGACCCTGGTGGTTGTCCCTGAACAGGACTATATTGTCCCACCGGCGTCGGCCCGGCCCCTGGCGGAACAAATACCCGGGGCCGAATGCTGGTCCCTGGCCGCCGGCCACATCGGCATGGCGACGGGCGGCCGGGCGCCTGAAATATTGTACGATCCCCTGGCCCGGTGGTTGACCCGGGTCATGGCGTAAAGCTATTTCAATAGGCTCCGCGCTTCTTGTCACCGGGCCTTGCCAGTGGATTGGGGCAGCCCTATAAGGACCGGAAAATTCATGCTGCACTGCCGAAAGGCGGCGGCATCGGACACTTAAAGGAGGTATCTGCCATGACCAACGTCGTTATCACCGGCGCGGCGCGCACCCCTGTCGGCTCTTTCCTCGGCGGACTGAGCACCCAGGAGGCTCATATCCTGGGCCAGATCGCCATTACCGAAGCGCTCGACCGGGCCGGGGTGGCGCCCGAAGACGTTTCCGAAGTCATCCTGGGCCAGATCCTCACCGCCGCCGCCGGGCAGAACCCGGCCCGCCAGGCCGCCGTCGGCGCCGGTATCCCGGTGGAACGCACCGCCTACGCCATCAACCAGTTGTGCGGCTCGGGGCTCCGCTCCGTGGCGCTGGCTTCGCAGGCCATACAATTGGGGGATTCCCGGATCGTCGTCGCCGGCGGCCAGGAAAACATGAGCCTGGCGCCCCACTGCATTCACCTGCGCAACGGCACCAAGATGGGTAACGCCCAGATGGTGGACTCGATGATTAAGGACGGCCTGTGGGATGCCTTCAACGGGTATCACATGGGCAACACGGCGGAAAACGTGGCCGAGAAATGGCAGATCACCCGTGAAGAACAAGACGCCTTCGCCGCCGCCTCCCAGCAAAAGGCGGAAGCGGCCCAGACGTCCGGCCGGTTCGAGGACGAAATCGTTCCCGTGACCATCAAGACCCGGAAAGGCGAAACGGTGGTCGGCCGGGACGAATACCCCAAGTCGGGGGTGACGGCGGAAAGCCTTTCCGGCCTCCGGCCCGCCTTCGCCAAGGACGGCACGGTGACCGCGGGCAATGCTTCCGGAATCAACGACGGCGCCGCCGCCGTGGTGTTGATGTCGGCGGAAGAAGCCGAAAAGCGTGGCGTTGAACCCCTGGCCCGGATCGTTTCCTGGGCCACCGCCGGCGTTGATCCGGCGGTCATGGGCTCGGGGCCTATCCCCGCCAGCCGCCAGGCATTGGAAAAAGCCGGCTGGGACATTGACGACCTTGACCTAGTCGAAGCCAACGAAGCCTTCGCCGCCCAGGCCTGCGCCGTCAACAAGGACCTGGGCTGGGATACGGAAAAGGTCAATGTCAACGGCGGCGCCATCGCCATCGGACACCCCATCGGCGCCTCGGGGACCCGGATCCTGGTGACCCTTCTGCACGAGATGAAAAAGCGGGACGCCAAGAAGGGCCTGGCGACCCTTTGTATCGGTGGGGGCATGGGAATCGCCATGTGCGTCGCCCGATAGACGCCCGGCGAAAGACAACAGGAGGGGAAAATGAACCGAGTAGCAGTCGTGACCGGGGGCACTCGGGGGATTGGCCGCGCCATCAGCGTGGCGCTGAAGGGCGCGGGATATGTGGTGGCCGCCAGTTACGCCGGCAACGACCAGGCGGCCGAAGCGTTCAAGAGCGAAACCGGAATCCCGGTTTACAAGTTCGACGTGGGCGATTTCGACGCCTGCGCCACCGCCATGGAGAAAATCGAAGGACAACTGGGACCCGTGGACGTGCTGGTCAACAACGCCGGCATCACCCGGGATACGGCCTTTCACAAGATGTCGGCGGACCAGTGGAACGATGTGCTGCGCACCAACCTGGACGGCCTGTTCAACATGACCCGCAACGTAATCGAAGGCATGCGGATACGGGGTTTCGGCCGCATCATCAACATCAGTTCCGTCAACGGCCAGAAGGGCCAGTTCGGGCAGGTGAACTATTGCGCCTCGACAGCCGGTGACATCGGCTTTACCAAGGCGCTCGCCCTGGAAACGGCGGCCAAGGGCATTACCGTCAATGCCATCGCGCCAGGGTATATCGCCACCGACATGGTGAAAGCGGTGCCGGAAAAGGTCTTGAACGAAAAAATCATCCCGTTGATCCCGGTTGGCCGCCTGGGCGAGCCGGAAGACGTGGCCCGCTGCGTCGTCTTCCTGGCCGACGATGCCGCCGGGTTCATTACCGGCTCCACGCTGACCGCCAATGGCGGCCAGTACCTGACGTAAAAGTCCCCGCCCGAATGGGACGCCGCGGCCTCTCCCCGAAGGTCTGGCCGCTTGCCGTCGCCACGCTTGCCGTCGCCGCGGCTTCCGGCGCATGGGCCGAGCCCGCCCGCTACAGCGTACAAACCCTGTCCATGGAAGCGCGCATCGCCTCCATCCACACCATGGATGCAGGCTCGGTGGTGGTGACCGATGCCGCCGGCATCCGGCATATGTTGACCATGGGCAAGGACGGTGGTCTTCGGTCGCGGCGCCTGGCCGCTACGCCGGCGGCGAAGGAAACCCGCCCCAACATGCTGCCCGATGGCGAGGTTTCAAGGGCCACGCGCAATATCGCCGCCGCCTGGCTTACCGGCCCCACGGACCGTTATGGCCATGGCGCCCTGGGGGATGACATCGAAGCCTCCGGCATCGCCGTGGAACTGAAAAGCGAAAGCCGGCTTATCCGCCTGGACCTTACCCTTGAAGACAACTCGGTTTTCGAGGACCGACTGGCCCGCCTGGTCGATATGGACGGGGATGGCGAAGACGAGGTTCTGGCCGTGCGCTCCACCCAGGACGGGGGCGCCGCCCTGGTCCTGATCGAGGCCGATGAAAGCGGCATCCGCATCGCCGCCCAATCGCCGGTGCATGGGTTGCCCTACCGGTGGCTCAACCCTGTGGGGGTGGCCGATTTTGACGGCGACGGGCGGCCGGAGGCGGCGATCGTCCGCACCCCTCATATCGGCGGCATCCTGGAACTTTTTGAATGGAACGGCGGCGAGCTGGTGCGCGAACAGCGCCAGCCGGGATTTTCCAACCACATCAACGGCACCCGCAATCTGGGTCTTTCGGCGGTCCGGGACGTGAACGGTGATGGGATCGCCGACATTCTGGTGCCCGACGCCTCCCTCGGCAGCCTGCGCATGGTGACGTTCAAGGGCGGGCGCTTCGCCGAGCTGGGCCGCGTCGCTCATGGGCGAAACCGCATTCAGACCGGCATGGCCCTGGCCGACCTGGATGGGGACGGAAGGACGGAACTCGTTTACGGGCTGTTCGACGGTACGGTCGTGGCGGTGTTCTTTTCGCCTTGACGCATTCCCTATTCTGACTTTTTCCGGCGCGCCGCCGCCGCCAAGCGCCGCCAACCGGGAGGATCAATCGGGCCCATGAAACTGACCGATTTCGACGCCCTGGCCTTCGACTGCTACGGCACCCTCATCGACTGGGAAACGGGCCTGTACGAAGGCTTGAAGCCCTGGCTGTCGCGGGAAGGACTTACCGTCGGCCGGGAAGAGCTTCTCGAAACCTATGCCGTATGTGAATCCGGTTTGCAGGGAACGGCGGGCGGTACGCCCTATCCGGAAATCATCGCCGGGGCCATGAGGGCGCTGGGCGAACACTGGAAAATCTCGTGCGGCGACGATGACGCCGCCGCTTTCGGCGCCTCGGTGCCCTATTGGCCGGCCTTCCCCGATTCGGCGGCGGCATTGGCTTACCTGAAGAACCACTACAAGCTGGTCATCCTGTCCAACATCGACCGGCAATCCTTCAAGGGTTCCAACACCCGGCTGGGGGTCGTCTTCGATGCAGTCATCACCGCCCAGGATGTGGGGTCGTACAAGCCGGACCGCCGCAATTTTGAGGTCATGCTGGAGACCCTGGCGGGCATGGGCATCGCCAGGGACCGCATCCTGCATACGGCGCAAAGCCAGTTTCACGATCACGTGCCGGCGGCGGACCTGGGACTGGCCACGGCCTGGATCGATCGCCGCCGGGGCGAGGAGGGATGGGGCGCCACCCTGCCGCCGCCCCGGGTTATTGACACCGATTTCCATGTGGGCGGCATGGCGGAATTCGTCGAGCTGCACAAGGCGACCGTGGCGGGCGGCGCCTAACCCGCGTCCTTGGGCGCCGTTTGTTCCATCGACGGGCGGGCTGAAAAATCCTCGTACCAGTCGGCCAGGGCCGGATGGTCCCGCCGCCAGGCTTCGTCGGGGAAACGCAGGTCCAGATAACCCAGGGCGACGCCAAGCGTGATATGGCCAATGGTGACCTGATCGCCGAAGGCCTCCACCTCTTCCTCGAAACCATCCAAGGCCCGCGCGATGACCGCTTTCTGGCGGGCCACCCACCAGGGCGACCGCTCGCCGTCGGGCTTGCGGGCATCGATCACCCGTTGGACGGCGGCGTCCAGGATGCCGTCGGCCAGGGCCTGGCGGCGCAAAGCCGTCCACCGGGCGCCGCCGTCGGGCGG
>JAJRSS010000260.1 GCA_024278615.1 Alphaproteobacteria bacterium | reverse complement strand
CCGGTTAGGCGGATGTCTTGCCTTTCCGCATCGATGGGCAGGGCGTTGGCGGCGAATTCCCGTCCCATGATGGCTCCCAGCCGGTCCAGCCGGGCGGAGAACACGTCGCCGTCCACCGGGTTCAGCTTGATTACCGAACGGGTGGCGTCGCTCAAGGTGAAGCCGATGTGCGGGTGGGCCATGGCCAGCCGCTTCAGGACATCCCCCGCATGAGTTTGTTCCGTGCGCGGTACCTTCAGAAACTTGAGCCGGGCCGGGGTGGCGAAAAACAGGTCCCGCACCTCAACCCGGGTGCCGGCTGGCGCGCCGGCCGGCTGGGGGGCGGACTTGCGGCCCCCTTCCACGGTTATGGCCCATGCCGTTTCCGAACCCTCTTTCCGGCTGGTGATGGTCAGGCGGCTGACGGCGCCGATGGAGGGCAGGGCCTCGCCCCGGAACCCCAGGGTATCGATGTGCAGCAGGTCGTCGGCGGGCATTTTGGATGTGGCGTGGCGTTCCACCGCCAGGGCCAATTCTTCCGCGTCCATGCCCCGGCCGTCGTCGGTGACGGCAATCAGGCTTCGGCCGCCATCGCCCAGCACGACGCCGATGTGACGGGCGCCGGCGTCAATGCTGTTTTCCACCAGTTCCTTGACCGCCGAAGCGGGCCTTTCCACCACCTCGCCGGCGGCGATGCGGTTGACAAGGGATTCGGGCAACAGGCGGATGGTCATGGGGTGTTCGCCTTTAGGCGGCGGTAATGGTCAATCAGGCCCTGGGTGGATGAATCATGCTTTCCCACCGCACCATCGTCCATTATTTCATAAAGAAGGGCCGTTGCCAGTTGCTTGCCCAGCTCGACGCCCCATTGGTCGAAGGAATTGATCCGCCAGATGAGGCCTTGAACGAAAATCTTGTGTTCGTAGAGGGCGATAAGCATGCCCAGGGTGTGCGGGTCTAGCTTGCGCACGAGGATGGAATTGGTTGGCCGGTTGCCCTGGAACACCATGTGGGGGAGGCGCTTTTCAAGGGAATTGCCGCTCAGTCCCGCCGATTTCAACTGGTCCCGGGCCTCGCATTCCGTGCGGCCATTCATCAGGGCTTCGGTCTGGGCGAAGAAATTGGCCAGCAGGATGGAATGATGGCTGCCTTGCCGGCAGTGGCTGATCGCCGGGGCGATGAAATCGGCGGGAATCAGCGGTGTGCCCTGGTGCAGCAATTGAAAAAAGGAATGCTGGGCGTTGGTGCCGGGCTCGCCGAAAATCACCGGGCCGGTGGCGGTGTCCACCGGCGTTCCGTCCCGGCTGACGCGCTTGCCGTTGCTCTCCATGTCCAGTTGCTGAAGGAACGCGGGCAGCCGCTTGAGGCCTTGGTCATAGGGCAGGGCCCCATGATGGGGGGAGTCGAAGAAATTGATGTACCAGACGCCCAGCAGGCCGAGGATCACGGGCATGTTGGCCTCCAGGGGCGCCTCCCGGAAATGCTGGTCCATGGCGTGGGCGCCGGCCAGCAATTGCTTGAACCGTTCCATGCCGGCGGCAATGGCGATGGGAAGGCCGACGGCGGACCACAAGGAATACCGGCCGCCCACCCAGTCCCACATGGGGAACACGTTGTCCGCCCCAATGCCAAAGGAACGGGCCGCTTCGGTGTTGGCGGTGACGGCGGCGAAATGCCCGCCGACGGCCTCTTCGCCCATGGCGCCGGCAATCCAGGATTTGGCCGATGCCGCATTGGTCATCGTCTCGATGGTGCCGAAGCTCTTGGAAGTAACGATGAACAGGGTCGTTTCCGCGGCAAGGCCATCGAGCGCGCTTGACATGTGGACGCCATCCACGTTGGAGACGAAGTGGACGCCGACGTCCGCATGGGCATAGGGGGCCAACGCCTCGACCACCATGGCCGGCCCCAATTCGGAACCGCCGATGCCCAGACAGACCACATCGGCGATCGGTTTGCCGGTATAGCCTTTCCAGGTGCCCGCGCGCAGCGAACTGGAAAACACCTCCATCTGGGCCAGCGCCGACCGCACCCGGCCGCCGATGCCGTCATCGCCGGTCCAGGTTCCCGCCGGATGGCGCAGCGCCACGTGAAGGACGGACCGGCCTTCCGTACTGTTGATTTTTTCGCCCGAGAACATGCGGTCCCGCCAATCCTCGACACCGGCTTCGCGGGCCAGGCCGGCCAGCAGGCTCATGGTTTCGGAGGTGATCCTGTTCTTGGAATAGTCCAGCAGCAGATCGCCGAGGGACAGGGAGAAACGGTGGAAACGGCCGGGATCATCGGCGAACAGGCGCCGCATGTGCAGATCGGCCACGGTGCGGTGATTGCGTTCAAGCGCCTTCCAGGCGGCGGATTCGGTCAGCAAGCCCATGACGATGCCGGTTGTCCCCGTGTTTTTGAATTGGCGGCGAGATTAGCAGACGGACAAAAGGTCAACCACCCCGCTGAAGCCGCTGATTTTTCATCACATTCCCGTCAGGGGGCGCGCGGGGACTTGTCCGCCGGGGTGAATTGGTCATATTTGCACGGTTGGCGGGCCCGATGGGTCCAAGGGAGGAGAAAGAGCATGAACGGCAGACAAAAAGCGGGGGCCCCCCTGGCGGAGGTAGAGGTTCCCACCCTGGGCGGCGGGACGGTGCGCCTTGGCGACAACCGGGGCAAGTGGCGCATGATCGTCGTCTACCGGGGTCTTCACTGCCCCCTGTGCAGGAAATACCTGGCGCGGCTGGAAGAAATGAAGGGTGAATTCGAGAATATCGGCGTCGATATCCTTGCCGTTTCCGGCGATCCGGAGGACAAGGCGGCGGCCTTCAGGGACGAAGCAGGCTTGAGTTTTCCCATCGCCCATGGACTGGGCGAGGATCAGATGCGGTCGCTGGGGCTGTATGTTTCCGATCCACGCTCGCCCGGGGAGACGGACCGGCGTTTTCCTGAACCGGCGCTGTTCATCATCAATCCTGATGGAAACGTGCAGATCGCCGATGTATCCAATGCGCCGTTTTCCAGGCCGGACCTGGCCGCCATTCTCGGCGGACTGACCTTCATCCAGGGAAAGGATTATCCCGTCCGGGGAACGGCTTAATCCACCTTCAGGGTTTGCCGGCGGGGACGCCAAATACGCGGGCCAGGAATTCGATGCCCAGACGGAGGCATTCGTCGTCGATGCCGTGGCCTAGCCCCGGCCGGACGTGGGATTCCACCTGCACGCCCACGGCTTCCAGGCCCTTCACCGCCGCCGGCAGGGAGGATACGGGCAGCACCTCGTCCGCATCCCCGTGGGTCAGCAATACCGGCGGCCGCGATTTTATTTCTTCTTCCAGTTTGTCCGCCCCCGGCAACATGCCCGAATAGCCCAGGATGCCGGCCAGCGGTTTTTCGCGGCGCAGGCCAACGTGCAGGGCCATCATGGTTCCCTGGGAAAAGCCGACGAGGACCAGGCGATCCTCGGCCAGTTGGAAATTGGCGAGCAGGGTATCGATGAACGCATTCAATATGGGTGCCGCCATTCGCACCCCGGCAAGCCGGGCTTCCGGGCTGAAATCGCCAATGCTGAACCATTGCCGGCCCATGGGCGCCATGTCGAAGGCAAACGGGGCGTCGGGGGATACGAACAGGGCATGGGGAAGTATCTTCTGGAAAAACGGCGCGATACCGATCAGGTCGTTGCCATCGGCGCCGACCCCATGGAGCAGGATCACCAATTGCCGGGGCTTTTCCCCGGCAACCGGGGGCAGCACCGGCCCGGTCAAGGTTGGAAGGTCGGCCATGAAATACCTTTCGGTCGCGGCCCCGGAAGAAAACAGGGCATTGTGAAACAAGGGCGCCGGGGCGCGGTACCGGCGGCGGGCAAGGAGTCCCCAACCGACAAAAGGTGATATTATCGCCCCATGCCGACACCGGATTCAGGCCCTTATATCACGCGTTTCGCCCCCAGTCCCACAGGCTACCTGCATCTGGGCCATGCCTTTGCCGCCTTGTTCGCCTACCATGCGGCCCGCCGGTCGGGGGGCCACATGCTGCTCAGGATCGAAGATATCGATCCCGGCCGCTGCAAGCCTGAATTCGAGGCCGCCATATACGAAGACCTGAAGTGGCTGGGCGTCGAATGGGCGCAGCCCGTGCGCCGGCAATTGGCGCGGTTGCGCGAGCACGCGGCGGCCCTTCAGGGGCTGGCCCAAAGTGGCGTGGTCTATCCCTGCTTTTGCACCCGAAAGGAAATCGAGGCGGAGATCGCCAAGGCCGCACAGGCGCCGCATGGGGCGGGGGCGACGCTGTACCCGGGAACCTGCCGCGAGTTGACGGCGGAAGAACGCCGCCAAAAATTCGGCGACGGCATCCCCTATGCCCTCAGGCTCGATGTGTACAAGGCCATGGTCATCGGCGAGCGGAACAACAAGGCGCCCATGTTTTGGACCGATTTCGCTGCGGGTGAGATCGAATGCGACCCCAGCCCCCTGGGTGACGTGGTTCTGGGACGCAAGGACGTGCCTTCCAGTTATCATCTGTCGGCGACCCTGGACGATCATTTGCAAGGGGTGACCCTGGTTACGCGGGGGAAGGACCTGTTCCATTCCACCCACATCCACCGGCTCCTTCAGGCCCTGATGGGCCTGAATACGCCCGAATACCACCACCACAAGCTGCTCGCCGGGCCGGATGGCAAACGGTTCGCCAAGCGGGACAAGTCGATGACCATCCGGGCGTTGCGGGAAGCGGGCAAGACGCCGGAAGAGGTACGCATCATGGCCGGTTTCGGGCCGAATGCGGATGACGCGGTTTAAGAATCCAGGGTTTCCCGCAGGCCGGCATATTCCGCATGGTCCGGCGGGATCAGTCCCCGGCGCATGAGAAAATCAATCGCCACCAGGGCGCAGTTGAACTTGAACTCATCCGTATCGCGAACGGTTTCAATTACCCGCCCGATCGGCCACAGATAAAATTCCTCCACCTCGCCGTCGGTATTATGGGGCCGGAAGTCGGCGGGCAGTTCCAGGTCGTAATTGAACAGCACGTCTCGGCGCACGCCCTCGGGCCGCAGGGTGCAATACCTTAGGGTGCTTACCGGCACGGCCTTGGCCGCCAGTCGGCGGGGGATGGCCGCTTCCTCGCCGCATTCCTTGGCCAGGTTGTCGGCAAGGGAAATGCCCGCCGGCTGGCCGCCGGCCACCATCTGGTCCAGCTTTCCCGGCGCCGATCCCTTGTTCAGGCTGCGCCGGGCCACCCACATCTTCAGCCCGCCGCCGTCCTCGACATATCCATTCATGTGAACGCCATAGGCCTGCACGCCGAACAAGGGCACCGCCGCCCGCTCCATGGTGAACAGGACCGGACCGTCAAAGGAAAGACCTACCGGATAGGGCTCTTCCCGCCAGCCGGGGATCACCCCCCGACCGGCGAGGATCCTGAGCACCCGGTCCACGGCCCGGGTCCGTTCGTCGAAATCCACCAGGGCGTCATTGAGATGGACGGACCCGGCGTTGACGCGAAAAACATCCGGAAACTCTTCGAGGAATTGGGCGAATTCGGGCCTCATCATGCCCACATCCATGCCGGCGGCCCGGAATGGCCAGTACCGGGCCGGATCGCAGGGAGGAAGTTCCTGAAACCGGTCGAGAAAGCTCATTTTGTGTACTCCGGGGGCATGCTCCGGCGCTTGGAAAACCCTGCCTTGGCATCCCTGGGGCCCGTGGAAACCGCGGCTTCAGGCGGAAAGGGCGCTCCGCTTTTCCGAGGTCAGAACGAGTTCCACTAGGACCAGTTGGCGCAGGGAGCGGGCCAGGTGTTCGGCCGTTTTCGCTCCCGTGCCGGCCATTTGAACGTCAATGTGAAGTTCTTCGCCGTTCCTTCCTTCGACCTTGCTGTACCAAGCGGTCGGCACCAGCCCCCGTTTGGCGAAGACCTCAAGTACCTTGGGCATGACCGACGGGTCGGCGGCGGCGCGAACCGAAAAACAGGCAGTGGGATTTGAAGGGGATAAATCTGCGGCGTTGAATACGGACATGGGAACCTTGCTCCAATCTTTGGCGTTTCGACAAATTCCGGGGACTTCCGATCCTCAAAGGAGGACCGGGCCGGTAATTCGCCGAAGAACGGGCACAAGGATCGAGCGATCGGTATTCATGGCGGAGTGATCTTACACCCCCCCGCATCGGGGTCAACACCAGCCTTTTGCATCGGCAATTCCAATAACGGGGTGATTTTCTGCCATGGTTTTTTTCCTGCTCCTCGTGATGACGTGGGTTGAAGCTTGCGCGGGCGCCCTGCCGGCCTTAAAGGGGGGGCCTTGACAGCCGGGGTCCGCCAAACCCATTATCCGCCCGGCCCGGCGCCCCCTGGCTGGAGGCGGGCGGCGGGATTCCTGGGGCCGTAGCTCAGTTGGGAGAGCGTCGCGTTCGCAATGCGAAGGTCAGGGGTTCGATTCCCCTCGGCTCCACCAATCTTTTCAGTGGCTTAGCGCCACTTGCCGAAGACCGGCGTTTCCAACTGTGCCCAGATTGTGCCCGGTGAGGTGCCTGACCCGGCAGAGAGACGCCCCACCTGTCACCCTCAGCCCTTGGGGGCATCAACCGTCACCCGCATTCCCGCCCAGCCATTGCCGCGCGGATCCTTGGGGTTTTGAATGTGGGCATTCGTGGGGTTTCCCGGCTGCCAGTAATGAATACGATCTTCGGGAATGATGGCGCCGGAACCGCGCGGACCGATCAAGGGCCGGCCGGTCAGTTGACTGGCGATTTCGCCGCCCACCAGCCTGTGATGGCCCTGCAGGATCTGGCCCTGGGGACCGATCATGATGATATTCGCCGGCGATGAATAGTCGTTCAGATCCCAGTCCAGGCTCCCGTCGATCAGTTCCCGGGCATACTTGTTGACCCTGGGAACGTGGATGTAGTGCTGGACCGGCACGAAGCGGCTATCGCGCATGATGGTTTGAACGTAAGCGGCGTCGCCTTCCACCAGGGTGGTGCCCGGCCGGAAGCCGTCTTGACGCGTAGGCCGCGAGCCGGCCCCGCTTATCACCCGGTTCGCCGGCGGATCGAATAAAGCCGCGTCCGCCTGCCGTGCCGCCAGCCGTTCAGCGGCCAATACGTTTTCTTCGAATTTTTTCGCCGAGTTGATGACATTTCTGGCTTCCCTGTCCAGGATCAGGTCCATACCCGATATCCGCCGCCGCGCCCGCGAGACAAGATCGCCGATGGCGGTCTTGTCGACCTTGCCGGCCGCCGAAAGCAAGCGGGGATTGACCAGGAGGTCCTGCTCCAACACCGCCTCGGCGGCCAGTTGGGCCGGATGGACGCCGCCGCGCCGGGCATGAATGTTCAGATAGGCCTGGACCCGTTTCATATCGAGATTTTCAAGCGCCCGCCGCGCGGTCCGGTCGCCGGCGACAAGACCATCGACGATTCCCCGCGCTTCCTTGACGAGGCTGCCCTGGGCGCCGCCCGGCGGCGTGGTTGCCGGCGTCGTTCCCGGCAGATAGCCGGTTTCGCCCGTCGCCCGGTGAAGTTGACGGTATTTAACCGGCAGATTTTGATCCCGCACCGCCTGTACCGCCAGTTGGCGTGAGTCCAAAACCCTGCGGTTGGCCGCGTTGGCGCGGATGTAGGACCGGGCCCGTTCCATGTCGAGCCCCTTCAGGACCGAGGTCCCCATGCGCTCGGGGTTGGTCAGTTCCGCCAACACCCCGTCGGCCCGGCGCGCCATGGCGGCGGCATCTTCCGCGCCGCGAGGCCGGTTGTAATAGGCGACCCTGTCCATCGGGTGGCCGCGGCGGATATTGGCGGCGGTGACATCGATGTCGGGCCGGCGCGGCCCACCGGACGCACCCCGTGCGACCTTGGGCGCGTCGACGCGTGGAGGCCCTATGACCGGGCGCGCGGCGCCGGCGGTTTCGCCCGGCGGAGGATAAAGGTTCTGTCTTCGAGCCCAATTTCTGAGTCGCAGGATTTCATCGGAAGTCGCCACGACTTCGAAAGGCAATTCCGGGTCCATAACGCCGGTGCGGGCCAGATCGTCAAAATAGTCCCTTCCGTCCCTGGCCGCCGCCGCGATTCGTTGACGCAGATAGGCCACCTCTTCGGCGGTCGCGGTTCCGGACGGGCCGTTGATCACCAGCCGGCTTGCCATGGCAACATCCTCATCGCCGGGACTGAGGACCCTCATCCCCCTTCGCGTCAAGGCGGCCCGTTCGAGGTTTCTGATCGAGTCCAGTCGGATGTAATGACCGAATTCCCCGGTATATTGGCTGTAGTATTGGACGTTGCGGGCGATGTAGGCGTCCGGCACACCGGCTTCGCGAGCCATCCTGACCGCGTCCTCAAGTCCGCCCTGCATCATGGTCCGGTCAAGTTCCGCGTTGTACATGCGTTCCGCCGCGGCGGCGGTGATCTCGGTATCGTCATCGAGGGCCCGGCGATAGCGCTCGATTTCCCGTTGCGCCCTATTGTCCGCTTCTTCGCGGAGCCGCCGCACGGCATTCATGTAGTCGGGCTCGCCGTCACCGGGCGCGCCCGGCCTTGCCGAAGGGGATGGTGGAGCCGGAGGCTCGCCGCCGCCCGTGGACCCGCCGCCACTGTTTGGCCCGACTCGGTTTGGTCTGACTCGGTTTGGCCCGACTCGTTCGGTGGGCAATTCCGCCCCGGCCCCGGAGGCGCGGGAGGCGGTGCGGGTACCCGGGGCTGATGCCTTCGGCGGCTCGATGGTCGGCTGCGCGCGCCGGGGCGGGACATTGATGTCCGGGCGGGCGGGGCCGCCGGACGCCACGCGCGCGACTTCGCGCGGTCCGGCGCGCGGCGGTTGGATATAGGGAAATTCAGGCTCGACGAATTCCACCTGAATACCGGTCTCGCGGAAAATGCGGCGCTGAGCCCGGATCAAATCCTCCACGTTTGTCGCCGATGTCGGGATGTCCAGGTCGGAAGGCAGGCGGCCGCCCATGCTGCGCTTGATATCGAGGGCCCGGCGCGAGGCCGCCGGCAGCCGGCTTACCTGTTCGGCGGTAAGGCCGAGATCCAACTTGTCGATCCGCAAGGCGTCATCGGCGGATTTTACGCTGTCGGGCCAGGAAAAGATGCGCGCCTCGCCGCGGGCAAAGCTGCCGCTGACGCCGAGGATTTCATCGCCCAGTTCTTCGCGCGCAATGCGGTAGGCCCGCGCCGCGGCATCCCCCTTGCGGCCATAGGTCTGGCGCAGGAAACCGGCCGGATCATCACCGTGGCGAATGACCGCCTTGGGGTCGCCAAGGGCGAAGGCCCGCCGGGCATCGCGTCTTGCCGCCGCCGCCATGGCGCCATGCAGTTCGCGCATCCGCTGAAGAAGAAGATCGGCTTCCCGGGATAACTCGGCGATACGTTCGGGCGGCAGATTGGTGGCCTCGGCCGAGAAAATCCTCGGGATGACCTCCTGGCGATCGCGGTAAAAACTGTTGGTCATGCGCCGTACTTCCTGCAACAACGCCTTGTTCTCGGCGGTCAGGTTGAGGCCGTCGGCCTCGCTCAGGACTCGGCTGGCGTATTTGGAAGACTGATAGTTCCGCAACGTCGCCAGCGCGCTGCCGGCATCGGCAACCTTGTGTTCGAAACTGGCGATATTCGACAAAATGGACTGATACCGTTCGGTGGGGCCGGGCTTGAGAAGGTCGCGTTCGAGGTTGTTCAACAGGCGCCGCGCCGCCAGAAGATCGGCGGAATTGGCGATGGTGGCCGGACCGGCCTTCAGGCCTTTGACGAACTCACGCAGTTCCCGGACATTGTTGAACGAGGGAGACTGCCGTCCGCTGGGAAACTTGACCCGCAGGCCAGGGGTTCCCCCGCCGACAATTCCCGAAACAACCATGTCGCCATTGCGCGCCCGCGCGATCAGCGGCTCACGGAACGGAACCAGGCCTTCCTTGAACGTCACCGTTTGAAGAACGGCGCCGGGGGTCGAATAGGCCTCCGGATCAAGCCGGTTGATCTCGATCTGGCGGCGTACCACGTCTTCGGCCGATTTGGCGTCGGTAAAGCCGCTGTCGCGGTATCGAGCCATGGCGTCGTCCCGGGCCCGGAGCAGGTCGTCGATGGCTTCCGGCGGCCGGCGCGGATTTCTGGAAATAACGGCGTCGGCGTCGACACCCATTTGACGGGTTAGCCGCTTAAACGCATCGGGCGGCATGGTATGGCGGAGTTCGTCGAACTCCGCCGCTTCGGCAAGCTCGAACGTATTGCGCCGGACCCGGTGACGGGCGGCGTCCGTGGGAAGCCGGTCATAGGCATGGATCAGGCGGGGATTGGCAAGCGCCGCCATGTTGAGCTTGTCGTCCCAATTGGGGCCAAGCCCGTTGCGTCCGGGACCGATCGGAATTCCCTCTCTCAGGAACTTGCCGATGGCGATCTGCTCGGCGGCGGGCAATTCACTCATCACGCTGAAATCAAGATCGTTGGTGATGTGCCCGGCCGAGCCGGTGCCTTCAATGTTGGGGAATCGCTTTTTCAACCGGTCCCAGACATATTGACGGAATTCGATCAGCCGGCCGCCAAGGGCTTCGTTGTCGCGCGCCATGGCGGCGGCAAACCCGTCCCAGTTTGGCGTGTCATCGAGGAACCGGGCGATGTCCACGCGGGCGGCGGCGGCGGCGGCCGTGTCATCGGCCAAACGCCCGCCGGCGAACATGCGCCGTTCAAGCTCGGGATTTTTCGCCAAGGTGGCCTGGAAGTCGGCGCCCTTCGGAATTTTCACCCGCCTTTCCGCCCGAAGCGCCAATTCCTCTAGCCGCGCCACCTGTGAAGCGGCGGCGCCTTCCTTGCGCAGGCGCTCGGCCATGCGGCGCAGGGTTAGGGGTGCGTCCCGGGCGGGGAACCGCTGTCCGGGGACCACGCTTCCCCGGCTGGGTGGCGCCAGGGCGGCTTCGCCGCGGGAAACTGCTCGGGCCGTCGCCTGATCCTCGGGCGTAAACCGTAGCGTTCGACCGTCGCCAGGTGCATCGGGAACCCGGGTGCTGCCCGCCGCCGGATTATCCCGCAAACCCCGGAGCATGCTGGCCTGCCGGTTGAGGGCCTCGAGCCGTTCGCGGTTGCGTTGCAACGCCTGACCCAGGGCCGTGTTGTCGGCGGTATCGACACCGGCGCGCTCCGCCGACCGCCGGATGTCCCGTTGCAGGCCGGCCAGGTTACGGCGGCGGTTGTCGACCCGGGCCAGGGCCGTTTCGGCGGCGCGGCTGACCGTATCGCCGTCGACGCCGTTGCGCGCCAATGTCCGTCCAAGACGATTGGTGGCCTGGCGCGAGGTCATGCCGGCCGGAACCGCCAGATTGTCGAGCCCATCGGCGACACGCGCCATGACCGTTTCGGTCCGCGCCCGTGCTATTCCCGGAGTCAGGGTATCGCCGGGCGTCGCCGAAAGGGCCGGCGGACGGGAAGCCGGGGTTGGCGCCGTTCGGGGTACGGGTCTCGCGGCGCCTCGCCCCAGGGCACGGATATTGCGCAATCGCTCGGCCGCCGACGCCACCCGCTGGCCGCCCCCAGCCAGGACTCGCGGGGATACGCGGGCCGAACCCTGGATGGCTTTCGCCGCCTGTTCCAGGGTGCGAAGGTTGCGCTGGGCGCCCACGAGCTTACGCGTCTGGTTGAGTTCATCGATGACGCCGGCAATGCGCGGGTTGGTGTCGACGGTATGGAACGCCTGCCGCCGCAGGTCGGCGGCCTGATCCAAAAGGCCGCTGGCTCTGGCGCCCCGGCCGGCAAGGCCGCGTTTGGTCATCTCTTCGGCGGCGGCCAGTTGCCCCCCGACGCGGGACAGCAGGTCGTATTCGCGGTCACTGAGGGCGCGCCCGTTGTAAACAAAGTCAGGCGTCACTTTGTCGATCTGCCGCCACAGGCCGTCGTTTGCCCGGTTGACGGCTTGGCTGTATTTTCTGAAAACCCGGTTGGTGCCGCGCAGAACATCACCCACCTTGTCGGTCGTGCTGGCCGCCAGGCGAAGAGCCCGGGCCGTACGCGAGGTCGCGTCGAGGGCCTCGCGGGTGGCGGCGAGGGCGCGAAGACCCTTGGAGGCCCGGCCGGCGTAACGGGTCCCGGCCACGGTGACGTTCCGCAAGGTGTTCACCGGTCCGGCGCCGGTAAAAAACAGCCCGATCTCAAGGCCCAGCGCGCCGCCGTCCTTGGCGACCTCCCATTCCAGGTCCTTCGAGCGCCGGAGCTTGTCGAAATAGCTATCCGTCATGCGTCCGGCCAGGTTTGACAGGTTGGAGAGCGTGAACCGGTCGCGGGCATCATAGATGCGATTGATGGCGTCCAGGTTTTCGGTGCCGACGCCCAGGTAGTCCTTGTCGAGGAAATTGGCCGTTACCGCTTCGGCGACGGTATCGCCGACCTCGTATACAAGTTCAGCCGCGCCCTTGACGATGGTGCCGGCGTGCTCGCCGGCGCCGATAAAGGAGCCGGCCGTCGCTTTGGCGAGCCACGCCGGATCCCTTAGGAGGGCCAGCCGCCCCGCCCCGGAGGTATCGTATCCGAGGTAATTCGCCGCGGTCGTCGCCCCCGGCACGAACGCCAATGCCGTCGCCAGCGGATCCTTGCCGATCATTTCCTCGGAAAAGGCTTCGGCCATGGTCTGGTTCGGTGCGCCGAGATCATTGGCGATGGCGCCGTCGACCATGCGGTTGCCGGAATTGCGGTAATGCGAAATGCGCGCCGCATCCGCCGCGAACAGCACATCGGGATTTCCCCCGGCGTCGCGGATGGCCGCTTCGACCTCGTTTTCGCTGCCGGGACCGATGCCTGCTTCCCTGTTTTCCCGGAGAACCCTATGGAGGTCCCAGCGTAGGCGGCGTTCGCGGTCTTCATTGAAATAGGACTGGTCGTTGAAAGCGGTCTTGGCGTCGATCAGGTCGCCCTCGATGCGATTGATGGCCTCAGCGTCTTCGGCTTGCCGAGCCACGCCCAGGGCGGTTTCCAGGTCCGATACACGCTCTTGCATGGTTTGCATCTGGGACTGGCTGGCCTGCTGGTATTGCCGGTATTCCTGGGTGGCAATCAGGGATTCGGCGGTGCGGTCGCGGCGCTCCTGGGCGGCGATGGCCCGGTCGAATTCGTGCGGTTTTGGCAGGGTCTCGAATATGTTCTGAACATCCTGCGCCAGGGTCCTGTCGTTTCCCGGCAGGCGTGTATCGCGCAGATAAGTGATGACTTCACGCGTACTGCTGATTTTCCTGTCGATGGCGCTGATGTTCTTTTTGGCGAACTCTTCCGTGAAGGTTCCGGTATCAACCCCTTGGAGATAGTGCTGACGTTCCCGTTCCAGAGCGGTCAGGTTCCCTTCCAACTCGCCCATCCGGCGTTCGGTCTTTTCCTTTCGTTCCAAGTGAGCCGCCTGGAGGTCCGCGATATCCTTCACGCCCCGCATATAGGTATCGCGCAGGGATGCGCGGCGGTCGGCATCGACCTGTCTTTGGCGCTGGTTTTCCGCCGCTTCGGCGCGGGCCTTGACAATGGCGCGGTCACCGAAACCGATTTCGCGTTCGATATCGTCGGCGCGGGTTTTTTGTTGAACCGCGAACAGGCGTTCATCTCCTTTTGCCTTGCGAAGCCGGTTCTCCGCCGAATCGACAAGACGTTCGGCGTAGTAAAGCTGGGTGCGGTTGTAGTCACTGTTGTCCGCCTCGTAAGCCGCCCGCGCCGCATCAAGGTCCTCCTGGCGGCTCGCCGTCAGGCCCTCAAGCTCCTTGACGCGCCCATTCAGCACCTCGGCCTGGGAGAAGCTTTCGAGGAAGGCGGATCCCCCACTTTCGCCAACGGTGTAAAGGGGGCTGCCGCCGCCACGGCCGTCCGCCGACAACATGTATTGTTCGGCCATGGAGCGTTCGAAAACCAGGCCGCCCAAATCTTCGCCTTCCCTGAGCGCCTCCTCCAGATTTTGCCGCTGCCGGTCGCCGATAAGCAGGTTGCGTTCTTCGCGGGTAAGGCCGATATCCAACTGGGCCATCTCCTTTGGCGACAGTTTTGCGCCACCGCGCTGACGGGCGACCAGCAATCGCAGCCCATCGGCCTTGGCGCGCGCGGCGCCGACGGCTTCGTGGTATTCAGCCAGCTTGGTCCGCTTGTCGAATTCCCTGAACTCTTCTTCCGTCAGGGCTTCACGGGCGGAACGGCCGGCGGCGCTGACGCGTTGTTCCAAATCATCAAGGCGGGAGCGGTTATATTCCGGAGTCGCGCCGCCATAGAGGGCGGTTTCCACAAGCCCATCATAAATCGCCTGTTTGCGGTAGAGGTCCCCGGCGGCATCATTGAACACATCCGCAAGCGCTTCACGCGCCAACTCCAGGTTGACCAAGGAAGATGGGTGGAGTTCCCCGGCATCGACACGTTCTTTCACCGCCTGATAGTTCGCTTCGGCGGCGGCCATGGCCTCGCGGGCCTGGGAAAATGATTTCCGTGACTCTTCGATCTTGGCGCTTTGGGCATTCAGGCGCGCCTCGAAGGCCGGGTCTCCACTGGCGGCGATGGCTTGGCGCAACGCCGTTTTGCGTTGCTGCTCCAGGACTTCCTGGCGGGCGCCGGCCAATTCCACCTGCGCCTTGGCATAAGCGTCCCGGTTTTCCTTGGTGTTGCCGCGCGGGCTCGTCAGTAGCGATTCCAACTCGTCACGGCGCGACAGGGCCTGGGCCTCGCGTTCCCGTGCCGATTGATACTGGTTCTCCGCCTTTTTGAAGTCGCTGGTGCGTTCGCGTTGATTTTGCGCCAACTGCTGGCGCACCCGCTTCCTGGTCTCGCGTTCGGCGCTTTCCTTATCGGCCTTGGCCCGGGCGATGTCCTGTTCTTCCTTGCGGCGCCGGGTTTCTTCGCGCTTTCTGGCTTTTTCATTTTTTAGGGCCAGTTCCAGTTGCCGCTGGCGCTCCAGGGCGTCCTGGTACTTTCTCTGTTTCGGGCTGGTGTAGGTTTTCTCGACGCCATCCTTGTCAACGTAAGTGATGGAACGGCGGCCGGAATAGTAGTCGGCTAGTTTGTCGATTCTTTCCTGAACGATCTCATTTGAGCGCCGCTCGATACGATCCCGGGTTGCATCGTCCAGAAGGTCGATGCGGTTTACGACGCTGTTTATTTCATTGGCGTAGCGGGTCGCCTTGTCATAAGCCTCGGTGATCCGGCGCCGCAGGATTTGTCCCTGTGTCCCCTTGAGTTGCCGTTTGCTCAGCTTGGCATATTGCTGATTCAAGGAATTCAGCCGGTCAATCGCCTGGTTGTACTTTTTCTGGCGAATCGGCAGCTTCGACCGGGCGTCCGACAGTTGTTCCACCATGCGGGCCCGGTCACGCTGGCCTTGCCGGCTGCTGACGATGATCGGGTTTCCCGAGGGATCCTTGAAAACATTGCCCTCGGCATCCAGGTAGACGGCCCGGCCATCATCAAGGAAGCCAACGTCACTGGCGCGTTTGCGCGCCTCGCCGGCGTCGAGGACAGTGCTGTTGTCAATATCGAATTCGCGCAGGTTGATGGGTTTCGCGAATGAGCCGACGCGGCGCGGGTCCTTGAGCTTATTCAATTCCTCATCGAACTTGCGGCTGGTTTTCAACAGGTCAGCCTGTAACCGGTCGCGGCGACGTTCCAACTGCGCACGCTCGAAGGGCAACAGATAGCCCGCGAGGCGGTCGTTGATGCCGCGGATATCGTCGGCGATTTCGTTCGCTTGCCGGTTCAGGCGCAACGCGTCCTTCTCGCCGAAACCAAGGGAATTCTCGAAAGTCGATTGCGCCGATGTGTTCGCCACCCGGGTGCGTTCGATGAGGTCGCTTTCAACATCCCGCCGTTGTTTGTCGATGCCGTTCAATTGCTGTTGCAACTTGGCCAGGCGCAGACTGCGTTCGTCTTTCGACAACGCGGGGTCGAGCCGGATGGCATCCATTTGTTCGCTGATGGTTTGCCGGGTATCGTTAATCTGGCCAAGGCGGGCGGCGCGGGTCTGTAAATCGGCAAGGATTTGCCGGGCCCGGATTTGTTGGCTGACCGTTCCGTTTTCCGCCATCCAGCGCACCTGATCGTTGATGCCGCCGAAATACTTACCGAAAATGGCGTCGGCGGCACGCTGGCGGTAGCGCCGATCGATTTTTTCGAGATCGTTGGCGGCGATCACACGCTTGCCCGTCTTGCGGTCGATCAGGTCGCCGAACTCATCGAACATAAAACGGTCGTCCGCGGCAAGAGCCCGGCGAACGGCATCGGCGACGGTTTCGCCGGGGCGCACTTCAAGCCGGCCGATTCGCGCCCGTCCCAGCTTGAGATCGGTTATCTCGAAGCCGAATTTATCGAGCAAATCCTTTTCCAGATTGTCAAGCTGTTCGCCGATTGGCGGTGGCGGGCGGGTGCCTACCGGACGGGCGTCATCGGACCGGTAGGACAGCAGGTCGGACAGGCCCGGTGTGCGCTGGTTAATCGCATTATTGTAGCGGTTGTCGTATTCTTCCAGGCGGGCGGCGCTTAACACCACGTTGCCGTCGGCATCGACCCAGTCGCCTTTTTCATCGCGGTAATACCCCTTGGCCGCCAGGGCGTCTTCGATGTTATCGCGAAGGCTGCCCCGTCCATCCACGCTTACCGTCGCCCTGCGGCCATTATCCAATTCAAGGGAAACGCCATCGGGAAACTGGCTGTCGTAGTTGGTGAGGATTTGCCCGGCCGCTTTGGTGCCGCGCCGAACGAGGTTCCCGCTGCGGGGATCGATCAGGTAGTTGCCGGTCTCCAGCAATCGCTGGCGCCGGATGCCGGTGATTTCGGCGTTGGAAAGGCGGCGAAGGGAACCGTCGAGTCCACGCCTATATTCGTCCGGATAGGTTTCCAAAAGGCGCGCTTCGTAGTCCGCGTCGCTTTCGAACTGCCGCTTGCCGTAGGCGGCGGCGGAACCGTAAATGGCCTCGATCCGTTCCATTGACATGCCCTGGCGCAGCAGGTCGAGGCAGGTATAGGCGCGCCCCCAGCCGCCAAGCCGCGACTGGGCGAAGTCGCGAAGTTCGTCGAGATCCTTGAATTCGTGCACCCAACCGAGACCGCCTAAGCGCGAGCGGGCCAGCTCCTTATAATATTCGGGATCGTTCAAATCCTCGCGGCGATGAACCATGCCGTAGGCATTGGATTGGCGCACCGCTTGATCGTCGCGCTTGCTTTGGCTGCCCTGTGAGGCCGACCAGCCATCGCCGACCAGGCGCCGTTCCAGGGCGGACTCGATTCCGGCGCCGCGGGCGGGAAGCGCCGAACGGCTTGACCGCCCGCGGGCGATCAGCGCCGCATCGCCCGCGTTGACGTAATTCGTGACCTCGCCGGAGTTATTCAAACGCTCACGAAGCCTCCTTTCCATGAATTCAACTTTGTTGACGTCCGACCGGCTGATGGGGCGGCCACTGGAGTAACCCTTGGAACGAACGCTGCCTGTATCCCGGGCGGCTTTCTTGCCGGGGGCAATAAACCGCCGGGCATCGGAGGCCGCTTCGGACCTGGCGCTTGCCGCCATGCGGGCGTAGCGGCGCTTGGGATCAAGGGAGTCTTTCATGTCCGGCACACGCCCGGAATAGCGCATTTGCTGAAGAAGGTCGGGCGGCAGCTTGAGCGGTTTCGGCGCGCCGGAAGCCGTCGCGGCGCGCGACTTGTTCTTGGCGTCTTTCCAGCCCCGTTCGGCGCTTTCCGCCGCCGTCGGCTGGTAGCCCCATTCGACCAGACGCTTGCGGCCTTCGGTGGAAATGGCGGGTTGCTGGTACCCTTTCCGCCGGGGAAGGGGGGCGAGGATGGGCTTGAACAGGGTCTTGACCGCTTTCTTCGAAGCCGCCGTGGTATTGGGCAGGCGAGCTTCATTTGAACCGGGGGCGGAGACGCGGCGGGCAATGTTCCCGCCCTTGTACTGTATCTGGTCCAGGCCCGTTAGCCTCTGGGCCGGCTGCGGCCCCGGCAGGGCGCCGATCCTGGCCGCCGTCGTCTGCAATTCACGCACATATTTCGCGCGGTTCGACGTTGAGGCTTTATTGACCGTTTCCGCGTAGGCCGGGTCGTCCCTCAGCCGTGCCTGGCGGGCCCGGGAGGCCTTGTCCGCGTCCAGGTAGCGCCGGACCGCCGCGGCCAGGGAGGGATGGGCAGCGGCGGCGCCGTCGAGGACGGCCTGTTGCACGCGGACATCCTTGTCCAGCGCCGTCATATCGGCCCGCAGCTTGGAAAAGCTTGAGCGGTCAAGCTTGCCGCTTTTGTAAACTTCCGCCGCCTTGCCGCGCATCCTGATCAGGGCGTTCCTGAGAATGGGGAATTGCACGGCGGCGACGCGGGTCTCCATCGGCAGTTTCAAGCGGTAGGCTACCTGTTCAAGAGCGCCGGCGGCGACGGAGGCATCGACGGCCAACCGCTCGTCCCTGGGCGCGAACGCCGAGCGCAGGGCAGCAATGTGGGCATCGCCGCGGAGGCGCTTGGCCGCCTCGATGCGGTTCCGGTGGAGTGCCATTCGCTTTCGGTCAAGGGGTTCGATTCGCCGCATTTCGACGATATCGACATCCTTGTCGAGGGCGATTTCCTTGAAGATATCCTTGCCCTGACGTTTGATTCCGACACTATTGAGAAAGGCGGGAACCTTGATGGCGCGGGATGCCATCAAGGCATCCTTGCCAGTGACTTCGGCCAGGAAGACCTGGGCCATGGCGCTGAAAACCCGTTCCGGGGACTCCTTGCCACCAATCTTGGCGGCGCGGCCGATCAATTTGTCCGCCAACGGAAGCGATTGCGCCACCCGGCTGACAAGCTGTCGGGCGACGCCGCTTTGTTCCGGCGTCAGAACCCTGAACGAACGGACGTTTTTGGGGTCCGGGTTGATAATGGTCAGGTAGATGTCATCAATCCGCCGCGATATTTCCACCGGAATCGCTTTGGCGGAAGATGCCTTTTTCAGAATGGCGCCGGTTTTCTTGATTTGACGCCTGATTTCCGGCGTCCGCACCGCCTGCAACAGGCGCAACGCCGCCGGAACATCCGATTTGTCGAGCAAGGGATGCACGGCCAAGCCGTCCGGCGACAGGGGTGCCGCGTCGACCAGCCTTTCGAAGGTCTTGACCGGCTCTTCAAGAAGCGTGTCCATGATGATGCGCCGGCCGTTTTGGGCATCCTGGAATTCCATTGCCGCTGCGTCGTAGGCGTCGGCCGTCTTGGCGTTGACCAGAGACTTGGACAGCCGGTATTGGGCGTCGGCCACGGCATCGGCGGACGGATCTCTCGGCGCCAGTTCGCCAAAGGCCTGATCGTAGGCCGTGTCCACCGCTTCGTCGCCACGAGCCTGGGCCAGGACGGCGTCGGGATCAAGGCCCATGCGGCGCACTTCATTGAGACAGGCGCCAAACATATTCGGCGGTGGCGGTTTTGGTTTCGGTTTCGGCGGCCGGCCGATGGATATGGAAACCATCGCCGTATCGCTGTCGTCGTCGGTATCCTTCAGCCTGTAGGCGAAAATATCGCTTCCGAAGAAGTTCTTCGGCGGCGTGTAAACAAAGCTGCCCAGCCCGACCGGCCGCAATCTTCCCCCCGGCCCGCCAATGACGCTAACCGAGCCTATACCGTCTTCGGCCTCGTCGTTGCCGATCACCGTAATCGTGATGGGGGTGTTGTATTTGGCCGCCGCCGAGTCAGGCCGGGCGATAACCGGGTGGTCCACGTCCGGTTCCTTACCCACCTCGATGGTGACGGTGGCGACATCGGTGTCGCCGTCAAGGTCGTAAAGAATATAGGAAAAACGATCGGTGCCGGTGAACAGAGGGCGCGGCCGATAGAAAAAGAATTGAGGCCCCATCTGCGTGGCGGTGCCTTGTCGGGGATAGCCGACCAACATCACTTTCTGGAAGCCGTCCTCGAACGTGTCGTTGGAAATAACATGGATGGACACCGAGCCGCCCTGTTGAATGACGCGAAGGTCGGGCCGGGCGACCGGCTGGTGGTCGACCAGTTCATCTTCGGGAGGCTGTACATCGCGGGGGTCATCGCCGTCGTCTTCTTCTTCCTCCTCTTCCCCGCCGCTTCCGCGCGTGACCGTGCCGCCCACGTCCTTGCCACGTTCGCGGGACGTGCCATAGCCCGTATCGTCTTCGCCCGTGGCGACCGCCGGCCCGTCCGGGCCGGTGGAAACTGCGGTTCCCCCACCGCCATCTTCGCCGCCGCCGTCTTCCCCATCGCCATCGATGGCAATACCGGTGCCGGTATCGATGGTGATAAGGATCGATCCGTCGTCACCGCTGACGGCGAGCCCGGGAGGGCCAGGCAGGGACGCCAGGCCGGTATCGTCGGGCCATAAAACAACCGCCGGGCCACTTTGCCCGCCGGTGGTAACGGCCGTCCCCGTGGACCCGCCCTTGATGAGGGCACCCAGCCTGGATGTCGCGGCGCGGAGAGTCGAAAAATCAATGGTCCGGGTAAAACTCAGGTCTTCGCTTTCTTGTTCTCCTTCGGACGAAACGATGCCGGCGCGATTCAACATTTTCTGGGAGCGCGCCACCGCCGACCGACGCCAGTCCTCGGCCTCCTGCATGCGTAATTGCATGGCCCGGCGCTCTTCCTCCCGCTTCCGCGCATCCATATTCTGGTTGCTGTCGCCCTGCATGCTTTCTTGTTGCTGCATCTCGTCATTGGCCAGCAGGACGCCGGACGAGACGGGCGGTTCGGACGTTGGAGATTCAACCTTGCGGGCAGAGGAAGGAAGAGCGACCAGGGCGGCAAGAAGCACCACCGCGGGCAACCGGACCCAGCGGTTGTTCAATAAAGAGTGTTTTCCGGACCGCGTGGCCACCTCCCTACCGCGGGAAAGCCCTTAACCGGGCTTGTCGACGAAAACGATATCACCGCGCTTTGGCTGCGCCTCAACCAGTGGAAGGAAATTTCCGTAAGACATTTTCTTCTCGACCTTCGTCAGTTCCAAAACGCCAAGCATCGACATGCGCTTGCTCAGAATTTCACCCGTTTGCGGATCGGTCAGGACTTTGACCACGCGCTCAATGCGGAACCGGTCACCGATACGAACGCCATTGGTATTACCCGCATTGATGTACACCACGGGGCCTTAGGCATCGACAACCAGGCCGGTCCACTGCACTTTGGCCGCCGTACCGGCGAACAGGTAAACAGCGCGGTTGATGACACGCCGCGTCGCTTCGCCGATGGGAGTTTGGTAAAAATCGTTTGAACCGAAAGTTACTCCTTTTATGCCCAGGTTCAGGTCCATGGAGCTTTGGCTGAGGGGCTCGGAAACGGAAAAAGTATGGATGATTTCAGACGTCGTCGTATCGACGACCCGGAAATCCATCGCCACCTTGCCGGAAGACGATTGCGGCGAAAGGCCAAGGTTGAAGGGAAGGTTGCCAAGGCCCGAGGCCCCGATGGAGAACCCTCCGCCCTTGTCCGAGATGCCGAATTCCGTGACCGACCCGTAAATCAGAAACTGCGCGCCGGTAACTTTTCCAAGTTCCGGTCCCGTGCCCTTGCGGGTGACACCCTGTCCGGCCATCTCCTGTTCGGAAAGGACTTGTTGTATGTTGGCTCTTTCAAGAACGATGAAACGCCCCGACTCCTTGAGCGCGGTGGTCATCATCGCCGATGCTCCGCCGCCCACGTCCCAGCCTCCATAGGCTGATTTGAAAGACCCGATGGCATCAAATTTGCCCACCGAAACCGTGCGTTTCGGGCCGCCGATGATCGGTATGTTGGGGTTTGGCTCGAAAACGATATTCGGTGGAGGAGGATTTGTATTGGAGGACGTCTGGGCGCCAGCCTGCTGCATCTGACTGGTAAAAATAAATAGCGACAATACCGCCGCGCATAAAGAAGTTGTAATTCCCTTTTTCATCTCATCGTCTCCTGGCTCAGCCTGACGCAGGCCACCCGATTGTTTATTCGTTTACGATACTCCAATTGCCTTTTTTTTTGTTAACGGTGTACTTCTCGACGAGGCTGCCATCCTGGGTCACGACCTCGGCGATAATCTCATCGCCTTTGTCCACCACTTCGCCGACCTTGAGCCGCAGGTTGCCAACCAAAACGATACGGTATTCCAGATAGGCTCGGACCGATCGAACCGTAGGACCCGCCGGCCCGTATATCCCCGCTACCGGCATGGTGGAGGACGCCAAGGGTGCCGGACCGGGGCCGAGACCGGTGGACTGCTGGACGCTTAGGGCGCTCAGCGACGCCGCCAGCCGGGCAATTTGCCGGCTTATGGCGATGAAGTCGTACTGGCGCGCCGGAACCGGTAAATATGGATCGATGCTGGGGTAGCCGAGCCGGGACATCGCCTGGTCCCGCGCCGCCCTTCGCGCGTCTTCCGCCCGGTCGAGCTGGCGTTCCTCATCCGAACGGGAATCGGTTGTGTGACTTTCGCTCTGCGCCGATGCGAAACCACCCATTGCGATCAAAAGAAAGGCGCCGGCAACAGATGTAATTATAGTAATTCGCATGCCATCCTCATGTCGAAACGGTAACCGAAAACTTTTTTGACGACCGTACTTACAGAACGCCGGAGCCCCTCGCCCCATTTTCCGGTTCTCCGGCATGTGGTGTTGATTCCATGATAACCGAATTTCCCGATTGATTCCAACGGTCCACCCTTACGGCCCGGACAACGCAATAATTCGTTGATATTATATTTCGAGGAACAAAAGGTGTCCCTTGCGGTTTCCCCAAAGCCATCAGGGTTTGGTTGGAGATATCCGCAGATGAGTAAAAAGTGTGGAATCACGTGGGAAATAGTGAGGATCGGGCCGAAACAGGCGGCAGGGAGGGCAATTCCACAAGAAAATTTCCCTGTTCCGGCCAGTCCTGCCGGAAAATTCCTTGTCCCGTTGTTCAGTTTAGGGAACTCGGGCCCTAAATCACCCCTCACAGGAATTTTCGGGTTCTGGGGTAAGGCAGGTGTATTCTTTCTGTTGCAACTATATTCTGTCTAATACAATATCAAATAATACTCGGCATACCCCGCCGGGGCGCCGGCTTGACGCGAAGGAGGTCAATATCATGGCTCGGGATCGGGTCGAGGCGGTTGAACGGGCGCTGACTATTCTTGATGCGTTCCACTCAGAAGACAAGGCGCTGGCCCTTCAGCAAATTGCCGTACGCACGGGTTTCTATAAAAGCACTATCCTTCGGCTTGCCGGTTCCTTGGAGTTGTTCGGCTATTTGATCCGCGGCGAAGACGGCCTGTACCGGCTGGGGCCCAGCCTGTGGCGGTTGGGCGCGCTTTATCGGGACAGCTTCGATCTGGGTCCGCTGGTCCGTCCCGTTATCGCCAGCCTGGCGGAGAAAACGCGGGAAAGCTCTTCCTTCTACATTCGGGACACGCATATGCGTGTTTGCCTGTTTCGGCAAAACTCCCCTCAAGAAGCGCGGTTTCATATCGACGAAGGCGCCCGCCTGCCCCTTGATGTCGGCGCCACGGGCAAGGTGCTGTTGGCCTTTGGCGGCGAGCCGGGCAAGCCCTTCGCCAAAATCAGGTCCGACGGCTTCTGCATCTCAAGAGGGGAGCGATGCCGCGAGGCCACCGCGGTTGCCGCGCCTGTCCTCGATGCAGACGGCGTTATCATTGGCGCTTTAAGCGTTTCCGGCTTGGCGACGCGATTTCGAGCCCAAAAGCTGGAAGCGGCCCGGAAGCTGGTGGTCGAGACAGCCGCCCACCTCAGCAAGAAACTGGGCGCCGGCTGAAGCCTGTCCGTTAACCGTCCGGCTGTTCGATTGGGTCGCGTTCTTCGGCGTCGGCAACCGCTCCCGCCGCGATAAGGTCATTGATCTCCTGGAGCGCGAACCCCGCCTCAAGCAGAACTTCACGGGATTGTTCGCCGATGCGCGGCAGATGGCGCCGAACAGCAAGCCGCCGTCCCTCCATTTCCAAAGGCAGCAACGGCACACGGGTTTCACTTCCGTCCGGCAACGTGATGTTGGCCAACCCGCCGGAGGCATTGAGATGGGGGTCGTCAAAAAGGTCATGCGGTTTGGTGATGGGCGCGAAAGGCAGGCCGACACGATCGCAGGTATCCATCAACTGGGCCGCCGGCATGGCGCCAAAGATGGCCCGAAGCTCGGGCAGCAGACGATCCCGGGCCGTGTAGCGTTGCGTGTTGGAACCAAGGTCGGGGTCCGACAGCCATTCGTCCAGGCCCATGGCCTCGCAAAAGGCCCGCCACTGGGTGTCGCTGACAATGCCGATGAATACGCTCTCGCCGTCGGCCGACTGGAAGATGTCATAAACCGCCCAGGCACGGGGATGCTCGGGCATGGGTCCGGCCGGCACCCCCGTCACCGCGTACTGCATCATGTGTTGGGCGACCATGTGAACCGAGGTTTCGAACAGCGCGGCGGTGACTTCCTGGCCCCGGCCCGTGCGTTCGCGTTCGCGCAATGCCGCCAAGACGCCGACAACACCGTAAACGCCACCGAGAATGTCGGTGACGGAGGCGCCGGCGCGAAGCGGCCGTCCTTCCGGACCGGTCATATAGGCCAGGCCACCCATCATCTGGACCACCTCGTCGAGCGCCTTGCGGTGGCTGTAGGGACCTGAAAGGAATCCCTTGAGCGCGCAATAAATGAGCCCGGGATGATCGTCGCGGAGATCGGCGTATCCGAGCCCCTTCTCCTGCATCGCGCCGGGGCGCAGGTTTTCGATCAGCACGTCCGCCCCGTCAAGGAGACGCCTCGCCGTCCCGACGGCGGCGGGATGACCGAGGTCGAGGACAATGCTGCGTTTGTTGCGGTTACAGGCGGCGAAGAACCCCGCCCCTTGGTGGATCAGGCGCCGCGTGGCGTCGCCCCTGGGTGGCTCGACCTTGATAACGTCGGCGCCAAGATCGGCCAGCACCATGCCGCACGTCGGACCCATGATCATATGACAGAACTCAATGACACGGACGCCGGACAAAGGCAACGCAACAGGGTCGGCCCCTGGGCCGGCGGAGGGTCGAATGCGTTCGTCCACGGGCATTCTCCAACAAAACGCATTGTTCTTTTCCGGGCAGGGTATACTATTAGAATTCTATTCCGTCAAATAGAACGGCAGTTTTCTCCGATGAACAGCACTGAAGAAATCGACATCCTTGTTTCCGAAGTCGGGCCGCGTGACGGTCTGCAGAACGCGAAAGGCCTTATGGCGACGCCCGACAAGCTCAAGTGGATCAAGGCGGAAGCGGCGGCGGGCGTCCGGGAAATCGAAGTCTGCTCGTTCGTGCCGCCCAATGTGGTTAAAGGCATGAGTGACGCGGACACCGTCGTCCGCGGCGCCAGGGAAATCGACGGCCTCACGGTCGCCGCCCTGGCGCCCAATTTCAGAGGCGTGGAAAACGCCATTGCCGCCGGAGCGGCCAAAATCACCCTCCCCGTCTCGGTTAGCGAAAGTCATTCCCTGGCCAATGTTAGGCGCACCCCCGACCAGATGGTCGAGGAAGTTCAGCGGGCCTGCGCGCTTCGGGACTCGCTGCCCCAGGACCGCCGCCCGCATATCGAAGCCGGCCTGTCCACCGCTTTCGGCTGCTCGTTCGAAGGCGCTGTCGATGAGGACGCCGTTCGGCGGCTTGCCGTTGCCTGCGTTGAAGCCGGTTGCGATGAGGTCGGCCTGGCCGATACGGCGGGATATGCCCATCCTTCCCAAGTCAAACGGCTGTTTCGCGCCGTTGCTCAAGACATTGGCGGCAAGCTCGGTGGCGTCCACCTCCACAACACCCTGGGCCTCGGCCTTGCCAATGCGATGGCCGCCGTCGACGCCGGCGCCCGGTCGCTCGACAGTTCGCTCGGCGGCCTGGGCGGATGCCCGTTTGCCCCGGGCGCTTCCGGGAACATCGTCACCGAAGATCTGGTCTTCCTGTTGGAATCGGAAGGAATGACGACCGGTATCGACCTGGAGAAATTGATCGCGGTGCGCGCTATCGTCGAAAAGGCGCTGCCTGACGACGAAATTTTCGGCCAAGTCGGGAATGCCGGCCTGCCCAAGGGATGGAAACCGGCGATTACCGCCGTCTGAATCCCGGAACGGCCGGAAATCCGGATGTATATGCTCGCCGGTGCGGACCTGGGACAGCTTCGCTCACAAACGCGCAATCCGGTCGATCAGAAGCTCGATGATTTCGGCCGAAGCGGCTTCGCAGGCCCAGAGCGCATTGGGCTGGCGGCCGGTGATGCCCCGAAAATCAACGACCGTGGCGCCCAGGGTAAGGTCGCCTTTGGTTTCTATGGAAACATTGACGAGCTTCGTCTCAAAAAGCCCGGGCTTCAGCAACCAGGCAATGGTGCACGGATCATGAAGGGCAACGCCGGATGGTCCGAATTCTTCCACGCGCGCTCCGCCAGCCGGTTTTAGCAGCCTCGAAAGCTCCCGCGCGGGCCGGGCGCCGGCATTCAGCAGGCGATCGGCGTGCGCCGGTGTCGCCAAAACACGGTTCGTGACGTCGATGTTAATGACAACGAGGGGACGGCGGCAGGCGAAGACCGCATGGGCCGCGTCAGGATCCACATGGATATTGAATTCAGCCGACGGCGTGACGTTGCCTCCTTCACGGCAGGCGCCGCCCATGAGAACGATCCGCCGGATTTTGGGCAGGATTTCCGGCCTGCCGGCGAACGCCAGCGCCAGATTGGTGAGCGGCCCGGTGGCGACCAGGGTGATTTCGTCGTCCGCCGAGGTTTCGAGGGTTTCGACGATGAAATCGATGGCGTTGCGGTCCTGAAGCGGCATCGCGGGTTGGCGTACCTCCATACCCTCCAGCCCGCTGCCGCCATGAACATGTTCCGCCGTCACCCCTGCAAGCTTGAGCGGGCTTTCGGCACCGGCGAACACCTTGACTTCGGGGTGGCCGCAAAGTTCGCAAATTAACCTCGCGTTCCGTTGCGTGAGGTCCAGCGGCACGTTCCCGGCAACGGTGGTCACGCCCAGCACATCGAGTTCATCGGGAGACGCCAAGGCCATGGCGATGGCCAGGGCATCGTCCCGGCCGGGATCGCAATCAAGGATGATACGCTGACGCGTCATGGCTAACCTTTTCCAAACCAACAAACATATCCGGCCTTGAGAACGGGCTCTCCGCCTCGCCCGGTTGAATAAGGTTGAATAAACACTAGGCCTAACCTATGATTTTTCCAACCTTTCACCGCATGGAAAACAGGGAAAACAGGGATGATTTCAAGAAAACATATTTTCCGGACGCTTTCTTTCTTCGTTCTTTCTCTCGGCCTCTTGATCGGAGCCCGCCAGACGTTCGCCGCCGAAATTCGCGTTCTCAACTGGCAGGGATACGGCACGGACGAAGCCTGGTCGCTTGAGGCGTTCAAGAAGAAAACCGGCATTGCCGTCGTTCACGATTATTTCAATTCCGAGCAGGAGATGCTGACCAAGCTGCGGACCAACCCTGGAGCCTACGATGTCGTGTTGATCAATAGCTCCTATACGCGCCAGGCAATCGACGAAGGCCTCATTCAGGTCATCGATACATCGGGAATGAAAAATGTCCCCGACCTTTCGCCCGGCATGCGCAACAACGAAAATTTCATCAAGGCCGGAAAGACCTACAGCATCGCATGGGTCTGGGGCGTCACCTCTTTCGCCGTCGATACGGGAGACTTCAAGACCCTGCCCGACAGCATTGAAGTCCTTTGGGACGCCAAGTATGCGGGCCGGGTCGGCTGGCGCGACGATGCGGTCGAGGCGGTGCAGTTCGCCGCCATCGCCACCGGACAGGATATCAACAATCCGGCGGACTTCGGGTTGATCCGTGAAAAACTGCGGGCGCTCAAGCCGCAAATCCGCACCTTCTGGTCATCGGAGGACGAGTGGAATCAATTCTTCTCGTCCAACGAATTCGATCTGGCCACTTATTGGAGCGGTTCGGCGTCCCGCTCCAAGACCCAGTTCAAACTCCCGCTGGAGTTCATCATCCCCAAGGAAGGCGCCATCGGCTGGCTCGACGGTCTATCCATTGCCACCGGCGCTCCAAACGCCGAGGGTGCACGCGCCTTCATCGACTGGATGATTGACCCGGAATTTTATGTTGAATGGGATACGAAGATCGGCGCTCCGGCTTCGGCGAACGCCAAGGCCAATGCGCAGCTACCGGAAACGGCGTTCAATCGCGCCGTTCTCGGCAATCCGAAGAAGATCGCCAAGGTTCAATTCATGGGCCCGATGAGCGGGCAGCTTCGCGAGAAAATGCTCGAACTCTGGCAGGAAACGAAGACCTACATGCAACAGTAGGCCTTTAACGTTAGGCTTATCGCGGGATGCCCGGATCATGGCTCGGTCGGCAGTCGCGGGCGCGCCGGGTATCTCGCGTTCCCGCCTGACAACAATCATGGTATTAACGGGGCCGGCCTATATTTGGCTGGTCGTGACGGTGCTTCTGCCGCTTTCGGTCATGCTCTACTTCAGCTTTTTGAGCGACGTGCCCATCGGCAAGCGCGTCGCTGTATTGACGATCGAGAATTACGCCGCGTTTTTTGAAAAGGATTTTTACCGGATATTGATGCTGCGGTCCTTTCGCCTTGGCGCGGAAGTGACGTTCTATTGCTTTCTCTTTGGCTTCCCTTGTGCATATGTTCTGGCCAAGGTCATCAAGGGGCGCTGGCGGGAGGCGCTTTTTTTGCTGATCATCCTGCCTTTTTGGAGCAATGCATTGGTCCGTATTTTTTCGTGGACCATGGTTCTGCGCGGTAACGGCATACTGGAGCGCGCGGTGAACTGGCTGATTCCGGACTTCGGCCCGCTTGGGCTGATGTTCACCTACCCGGCGATCATCGTCGGGCTGGTTCATTCCTACATCCCGTACATGATTCTGACCTGCTACATCTCGCTCCAGGCGATTGACGATCATTTGATTGAAGCAGCCAGGTCCCTGGGCGCCGGGCGGTTTACCGTGTTGCGCCGGCTTGTGTTGCCGCTCGCGTTTCCGGGCATTCTCGCCGGAGCCGTTCTGATTTTCGTTCCGGTGCTGGGCTCCTTCATGGAGCCCAGAATACTGGGCGGGCGAATAGGCACCTTCATCGGCACCATCATCGAAGACCAGTTCACCGCCGTTTTCAACTGGCCCCTGGGCGCGGCATTGTCGTTCATCATGTTGGGCATCGTATTGCTGATCCTGTTGATCGGCGTACCGGCGGTGCGAAGGGTAATCTGAAAATGAGACGCCGCTATACCCTCGCCTCGTTTGGCAGGTTTTATCTTGCCCTCATGCTCTTGTTTCTCTACCTGCCCATCGTCGTCATGGCGTTGATGTCCTTCAACTCCTCGCCGTTCTACCGCCTGCCGATCGACTGGAGCCTGACGTGGTATTCGGCGCTGGCGCAAAACAGCAGGCTCATCGATGCCGGGCTCAACAGCCTTTGGGTGGCGCTGGCGACGACCGGACTGGCGACGGTTTTGGGAACGGCGGCGTCGCTGGCATTCTTCCGCTACGACTTCAAGGGGAAAAAGGTCCTTCAGCTTCTCCTTTTCCCGCCGATCGCCATCCCCTGGCTGATTATCGGAACCTCCATGTTGGTGTTCTTTTTCTGGGTCGGCATCGGGCGGGGCCTGCATGCCATGGTCTTGGGGCACGTGGCGTTGGCGATACCCTATGTGATCATCGTCGTTTCGGCGCGCCTCAGGTCGTTCGACCCGCATCTGGAAGAGGCCGCCCGCTCCCTGGGAGCCACGTCGTGGCAGACAACCTGGCGCGTAACCCTGCCCTGGACAGCGCCCGGCCTGGTGGCGGCGGCGCTTTTCGCCTTCGCGGTGTCGTTCGATCAATTCGTTATTTCCTATTTCCTTTCGACGCCCGGAGTAAGCACCCTGCCGGTCGAAATCTATACCGCCATCCGCAAGGGCTTTACGCCCGAAATCAACGCCGTCTCGACCATCATCATCGCCATATCCATGGCCTTGCTGCTGGGCGTGGCCCGTTTCTACCGGTTCGGGGGGGAGCGCTGATGGCCCAGGTCACCCTGCACGAGGTATCGAAGGTTTTCGGCCGGTTGAAAGCCCTGGACCGGGTGTCGATCCAGTTCGAGGACGGTGAATTCTATGCGCTGCTCGGCCCTTCGGGCAGCGGCAAGACCACGCTCTTGCGCATGATCGCGGGCTTCGAGATCCTGGACTCCGGGCGGATCACTATCGCCGGCGAACCGGTCGAGGATAAACCGGTCGAAAAGCGGGAAATCGGCATGGTCTTCCAGAACTATGCCCTGTTTCCCAACATGAACGTGTTCGACAACGTTGCCTTCGGGCTTTCGGTGCGGGGAACGGGCGCCGCCGAGACCAAACGCCGCGTCGGGGAATCTCTCGAACTGGTGCAACTGGTGGGCCTTGACCAGCGCAAGCCACACCAGCTTTCCGGCGGGCAGAAACAGCGGGTGGCGTTGGCCCGCGCCCTGGTCACGCGCCCGCGGGTTTTGCTGCTGGATGAACCCCTGGGCGCGCTGGACAAGGCGTTGCGGGTGGAAATGCAGATCGAACTCAAGCGCATCCAGCGCAACGTCGCGATCACGACGATCTTCGTCACCCACGACCAGGAGGAGGCGCTGACCCTGAGTGACCGCATCGGTATCCTGAACAATGGCCGGCTGGTCCAGGAAGGCTCCCCGCACGAGATCTATGAACGGCCCACGAGCGCGTTCACGGCGCGATTCCTGGGCGACGCCAATTTGCTCCGCGGAACGGTGCGGAACGGGTTTGTCGAATTGGCCGACGGCACCCGCCTTTCCAGCGCCATGCCGCCCGGCGCCGAAGGAACCCCGGTTGTTTGCGCCGTACGGGCGGAGAAGATATTGCTGGAAAGCGCCGGCGGGGAGGCCCTTGGCCAAGGTGAAAACGAGCTCCCGGCACGGGTCATCAGCCACATCTTCGCTGGCAGCAGCCTCACCTATCTTGTCGGCTGGCGGGACGAGACGCTGAAGGTTCATGTGCAAAACCGCGGTTTCGAGGTTATTCCGGAAGGCGCGGCGGTTCGCCTGTCCTGGCCGACGGGCGATACCGTGGTGGTCCAGCCGTGAGCGACCTGCCCTTCGGTCACCTGAACGGCGGGGCTCTTCATATCTGCATCGACATGCAGCGGTTGTTCCTCGAACCCGGGCCCTGGCATTGTCCCCAAGGGCTGAACATTCTGCCGGCGGTCGGGGATCTGCTCGACCGCTCCCGGGAGCGCAGCTTTTTCACCCGCTTCATTACCGCAGCCACGCCCGACGAGGCGCCGGGATGCTGGCGGCGCTATTACCGCCATTGGCATGGCGTGACACAGGAGGAAGCCGGAAGCGAGGTATTGGACCTGCACCCCCAACTTGCCGCCGGCATGGCCGAGGAACGGATTTTCGACAAACCAGGCCACGACGCCTTCAAGGGCCAGCGGTTTCGAGAGCGGGTCGAGGCGGAACGTCCCAGCGCCCTGGTGCTGAGCGGCATCGAAACCGATGTTTGTGTTTTGGCGGCGGCGCTTTCGGCCGTCGACCTGGGGTACCAGACCATCGTCGCCACCGATGCCGTGGCCAGTTCCGTGCCGGAAGCCCATGACGCCTGCCTTCAGCACATTTTCCCGCGCTTCGATCAGCAGATAGAATTGGCATGCGTGGCCGATATTCTGGCCGCGTGGGACGGGCCATGAACCGCGAGAGGTGGTGGAGCTGGAACGCGGACCGGCCGGCGGAAATGCGCCACCTGCCATCCGGCTTCATCATTACGCCGGTCCTGTATGCGGCGAGCGAGAACCGGACAACGCACCTGCCGCCGGGGGAAAACGTTGTTTTCGGGCATCGGCCGATCGGCGATAGGGAAATCCGGCTAGGGGTTTCGTTGGCCGGAACGCGCCTGGCGTGGCGATACGGCATGGGCGAGGCGGGCAGGCTGACGCTCGATTGGCGGACGGAGGCGTTCGGCGAGTGGGGGCTGCGATTTTGGGTCGTTGTCTGCGTTCACGCGGAACAAGGGGCGAGCCTTGCTTACGATCCGGAAAGCGGAGTGCTGAGCGGCCCCTCCGGCAAGCACACGATCCACATTCAACCCGCCAAGGCTCCACTTTTAGCCACCTTTCACGACGATCTCGCGGCCCTGGAAGCGGAACTTGAGGATAGAGGCTACTTCTATCTCGGCTCGCGTGGCGTCAAGGGCCGTTTCGCTGCCCTTCGCTTCAATCTCGAAGAAGCGCCCGAAATGCACGTTGAAATCACGCTGGCGGGGCCTGAAGCCAAGGGGCCCCTGGACCGCGCCCCTGAAGCGCCGGGCACCGAGCCTTCCAAGCCTTCCAAACCCAGTGAACTTGGTGAACTTGGCGAACCCGGCGAAACCCAATCCGCCCTGGAAGCCCTGCATGACGTCGTTTCCTGGAACCACGTCTACGATTTCGTCAATGAACGGCCCTACACGGCGCTCAGCCGTTTCTGGAACAGCCGCAAGTTCGGCGGCTTCGGCGTTTGGCTGGACGATGTCTTGTACAATGCCTGGCTTTGGAGCCACTTCGAGAGCGGCCGCGCCCTCGATAACCTGGACGCCGTATTCGCCGGGCAGACCGAAGCCGGCAACTTTCCCTGCCTGGTCACCGGAAACGATGCCTGGCTTGACCGCTCTCAGCCACCGGTTGCCTCGTTCGTGGTTTGGTCACTCTATGCCCGTTCGGGCCGGCGCGACGTTCTCGAGCGCTACTATGGGGGGCTTCTCAGGAATTTCGAGTGGTGGTGGAAGCGGAGGCGCCTGGCCGATACGGGACTTCTCGCTTTTGGCACCAGCCCGGAGGCCGGCGACGGCCTCTACAAGGGAACCAAGCTCGCCGCCAAGAACGAGTCCACCATGGACAACTCGCCGCTGCACGATCCGGTTCCGTTTGACAAGGAGAGCGGATTGCTCCTTGCCGCCGACGTCGGGCTCAACAGCCTGGTGGCGCTGGACGGGGAAATTCTGGCGGCCATGGCGGCCGAATTGGGGTTCGCCGGCGAACAAGAGATGCTGCGAGTCCGGGTCGAGGCTCATAAGGAGCGGATCGCCACTTGGCTTTGGGACGCCGAGCGGCAAGTGTTCGCCAACCGGATGCCCGATGGACGCTTTGTCGCCCCGATTGCGCCGACATCTTTGTTTCCACTGGTGGCGGGTATTGGCTCGGACGAACAGGTGAGTGCGCTGGTCGACGGTTATCTCGTGGCGGGGGACAAGTTCGGCGGTGATTTCGGCCTGCCGTCGGTGACCCGGGATGACCCGGCCTATGGCGACAACGTGTATTGGCGCGGGCGCGTCTGGGCCCCCCTTAATTTCTGGGTCTATCAGGGGCTGCGCCGGTGCGGCCGTTCAGCCGCCGCCGGCCGGCTGGCCGAACAGAGCCGGCGGCTCTTCGGCATCGGTTGGGCGGAGCGCGAGTGTGGCGAGAACTATAACGCCGAAACCGGCGCCATCCACGACCAGCCCGACACTGACGGCTTTTACAGTTGGGGCGCGTTGCTGCCGGCGCTGAGCGTCGCCGAAGGCATGGATTTTACGCCCTGGGCCGGATGGACCCTGGCGCCGCAGCGGGAAAACGGCTCCCTGGGTCCGTTTCTCACCCCGGTGGGTCCGTGTTTCCTTCGCACCGGGGACCACTCCTGGCGGCTGCAGCACAAGGATGGCCGGGTGCTTCTGGAAAGCAACATCGACGGCCGTTTGACGGACCTTTGCCTTGGCTCGAAACCCAGCGTGCTGTTGCCCCGGGTGAATTCCGCTGATGCCTGGATATCCTTCCCCGAAAGCGCCGCGACCCGGTGCCGCCTGGGCGGGAGCGTTCTTGACGCACGGGCGGGTCGCTTCGAAATACCGGCCGGCGGCGACCCGGTGCGGCTGGAAACGGAGGGTTGAAGTACCGATGATTGTCGTTTTCGGCTCCCTCAATGCGGACATGGTCTTCCCGGTGGCCCAATTGCCGCGTGCCGGCGAGACGGTTATCGGCGAGCACTATCATTTCGTTCCCGGCGGCAAGGGAGCCAACCAGGCGGTTGCCGCCGCCCGCGCCGGGGCCGAAACCCGGATGGTGGGACGGGTGGGCGAGGACGGTTTCGGCGATCTTTTAATCCACGGCCTGGGTGACGCCGGCGTTCACGCCGAAGCCGTTGGCCGTTCTTCCGCCGCCACCGGTTGCGCCGCGATCTGTGTCGATCGGTAGGGCCGGAACCAGATCGTGGTTGCCGGCGGCGCCAACCTGACCGCCCGGGCGGCCGATGTGCCGGGGGAGTGGTTGGGGCCGGATACCACCTTGATGCTGCAAATGGAGGTCCGGCACGAGGAAAACTGGGCGTTGGTGGAAAAAGCGCATGCGGCCGGGGCGCGGGTCATCCTTAACGCGGCCCCGGCGGCGCCGATACCAAAACACGCGATGGGGCGCCTTGACGTGCTTCTGGTCAACGAGATCGAGGCCGTGATGACCGCCGAAGCCGCCGGCATGGTGGAGACGGAGCCGGTTTCCGCCGCCCGGGCGCTTACCCGCACGTTCGGGTTGAGCGCTATCGTTACCCTTGGCGGCGCCGGCGCGGTGGCCTGCCTGGCGGAATCGGAATGGTCCGTCGGCGCCCTGGATATTTCGCCGGTGGATACAACCGCCGCCGGTGACGCCTTCACCGGCGCCCTTGCCGCCGCCCTGGATGGCGGCGCGGAAATGCCCGAGGCCCTGCACCGCGCCAGCCTCGCCGGTGGATTGGCCTGCCTTTCGGAGGGCGCCCAGACGAGCCTCCCCACGGCGGCGGACATCGCGCGTCGCGCACGGGACCTTGAACCCGCCCGGCGGTCCGGATGAGATAAAAGACCGGATGAGATAAATATGAGGAACAGGGCTTTTTGGCTCCGCCTCGAGATATTATGCGTTCTCGATGCGCTCCATGTCGGTGTCGCTGAAGCCAAAGTGGTGTCCGATCTCGTGGATCAGCACGTGGCGGACGAGAAGAGCAAGGTCTTCGCCGGTCTCGCACCAGTAATCCAGGATCGGCCGGCGGTAGAGGAAGATCATGTCCACACCGTCGGGGGTATGGGCGATGCTCTTGTGGTTCAGGGAAACGCCCCGGTAAAGACCCAATAGGTCGAATGGGCTTTCCAACCCCATTTCCATCTCCGTTTCCCGGTCGGGAAAGTCGACCACCTGGATGACCACCCCATCCACATGCCGGCGCAGCTCCCCGGGGATGGTTTTCATCGCCGCCTTGGCGATAGCCTCCATGTCGGCCACCATGGGCGGCAGGGTTTCGGGGGGCCCGGCGCCGACTTTTTTCGCCTTTGGCTTTTTCATCGGTGGATCGTATCCCGCCTTGACCTTGTCGCCAAGCGGCCCCATGTGGCTGAATGAACAGGCCATGCCAACGGGTTCAATGAACCAACCGTTGTACCCATCGCCTCGAGGGAGCCCAAATCATGACCGACCGGCTGAGCGAAGAGGAAAGACGCGGCGCCCTGGCCGGCCTTTCGGGCTGGGCCCCGGTGGAAGGCCGGGACGCCATCGAAAAATCATTCGAGTTCACCGACTTCAACCAGGCCTTCGCCTTCATGACCCGCATTGCCCTGAAGGCGGAGCGCATGGACCACCACCCGGAATGGTTCAACGTTTACAACCGGGTGGACATCATCCTCACCACCCACGACGCTGGCGGCGTAAGCCAGTTGGATATCAAACTGGCCCGCTTTATCGACCAGTCAGCCTGAAGCTATCCTCGCTATTCTTTCGGTGCGCGGGCTTCCGGCTTACCGGTGCCCGCCGCCATCGCGGCGGGGCCTCCTTCTTCGCCGATGACGGCGATGGCCGGCGATGGGGCTATGGAGGTTTCGCGGTTGAGCAAGAGTTCCCGCCGGGCGATATAGAAAGACGAGGTGAAGATCACCCCGGCACCGATCCAGGTCCACAGGTCCGCCAGTTCGCCAAAGAAAACAAATGCCAGCCCGGCCGCCACCGGCAGGCGGACAAAATCAAACGGCATCACCGCCGAGGCGTCGGCGGCGGCAAAGGCCCGGTTGATGCACAGGTGCGCCAGGGTGGCGATGCCGCCCAGCACCACCAGCCACAGGAAAGTATCGAGGTCCGGCGTCTCCCATACGAACAGCGCCGGCACCAGGGACATGGGAGTCATGAACAGGGCCATGTAAAGCACCATGGCGTTGGGCGTCTCCGTGCGCGACAGGCTTTTGACCATCAACGCCGACGTGGCGATCAGCGCCGCCGCCACCAGCACCAGCCCCGAAGCCCAGGTGAATTCCATCACCCCCGGGCGAAGGATAATCAATGCGCCGATAAAACCCATGCCGGTGGCGCTCCACCGGCGCAGGCGCACGGTTTCGCCCAGAAGCAGGGCGGCGCCAACGGTGGCGAACAGGGGCGCGGTGAAGCTCAGCGCCGTTACCTCGGTCACCGGCATGATCGAAAGCACCGTGAACCAACTCAACATAGCCGACAGGCCGGTCACGGCGCGGGCCAAATGGGCGCCCAGCCTTTCCGTGCGCATCACCCGGAACCCCCGGCGAAACAGCCACGGCAGCATGAAGACCAACTGCCCGGCGGTGCGGAAAAAGGCAATCTCGAAGGGATGCACCCGGCCGGAAAGAAATTTGACCAGCACGTTGATACTGCCCAGGAACGCGCACCCCAGAATCATCCACATCGCCCCTCGCAGTGGCGCCGGGAAGGCGGCAAAGGCGGCGATGGCGGATTGGCGGCGGGACATGACCGGCCGACAGTAAGGAGAGTGGGGGCCAAAGACCAGCTTCACTACGGCAAGGCTGGGTTGCGCCGCTCCAGTCCGATCCCCATACTGACGCCAACGGGTTGGAGCGCCGAAAAAAAAGGAGGGAAACATGCAATACGTGGTCATTGCCCATGATGGCGCCGACGAGGGGGCGCCCGCCCGGCGCTAGGCGGTGCGGGACGCCCATATCGAAGGAGTCATGGCGATGAAGGATAAAGGCACCCTGCTTACCGGCGGCGCGATCCTGGATGATAACGGAACCATGGTCGGGTCCGTCGCCGTGGTCGATTTTCCGTCCCGGGAAGAACTGGACGCCTGGCTGGCCGTGGACCCTTACGTCACCGGCGGCGTGTGGCGGCGCATCGATGTCCATCCTTTCAAGGTGGCGGTCTGAATTGCCTAAATCATTACCTGTACCCGGGATCAAGCCGATGGCCGAGCCCCTATGGACCCCTTCGCCGCAACGGGTCCAGTCGACCAACGCGGTCCGTTTCATGGCGGCCATTGAAAAAGACTGGGGAAGCCCCATCGCCGATTTCAGCGCCCTGCACCGGTTTTCCACCCAGGAACCTGAAAAATTCTGGCTTTCCCTGAAGGATTTCGGCGGCATCATCGGCGAGAACTGGCCCAAGGATGCAAAGGGGGATGAAACCGGCCCGGTGCTGGTGGACGGAGATAAAAGGCCCGGTGTGCGCTGGTTCCCGCAAGTACGCCTGAATTTCGCCGAAAACCTGTTGCGACGCCGGGACGAAACCGACGCCATCGTCTTCCGGGGCGAGGACGGGCAACAGCGCCGCCTCAGCCACCGGCAACTCTACGATCAGGTTTCCCGCATGGCCCAGGCCCTGGCCGCCGCCGGGGTGGAGCCGGGGGACCGGGTCGCCGCCTTCATGCCCAACATTCCGGAAACCATCATCGCCATGCTGGCCGCCGTCAGCCTGGGGGCCACCTGGTCATCCACTTCCCCCGATTTTGGCGTCCAGGG
>JAJRSS010000259.1 GCA_024278615.1 Alphaproteobacteria bacterium | reverse complement strand
TGGCAGCCACGGCGACCTGAACCCAGCGGGCGACGGTCTCGTTGTTGATGTCTTCCAGGATGGCGACGGCGATTTCTTCCAGGGACGCCCCGCCGGCCGATCCCAGAGCCTCCAGGTATTCGCCGAAGGGTGCCGGTTCCAGGACCACGCGGTGGGGAACGTATTTGAGGGAAATAGCGATCTGGCCCCTGCCGGAAGATGGGGGAAGGCGACCTTCCAGCTTGACGACATAGTCCAGGTGGCCGCCCGGGTTGGGCCTGGTCCGCAACCGTTCCCGCCGGACCGCGGTCTCCAGGGATATGATGTCGCTCATCATGCGATTACACCGACCGCTTCGCCGGCGGGGACCGCCGAAACCTCGATGAATTCCGGTGGCGCCGCCTGGAAGCCGACGCTGCCCGTCAAGCCCGTAACCTGGGCGGCATTACCGAAGATACGCCGGATGTCATTGCGCACGGTTTTATCCAGGGGAGCATCGGTGCGCACGATCAGGTCCAGCCGCTTGTTCTGGCCGTTGGCCAGGCCATCCAGTTGCATGCGGCCCATGCGGGTCAAGGTAACATCGACGACGAAACGGATGCCCATATTGCCGGCCTCTTCACTCTCGTCATTGCCGCCACCCTTGCGGGTCAACAGCCTGATCTGCTGAATCTGGCCACCGTCGTGAAGCGGGATGAGCCAGGTTCGCCAGTCGCCGGTGCGCGGCTCTTCCGCCAGCCGGGACAAGCTGCGGAAATCGACCCGCATGCGGCCCAGCAGTTCCGGCTTGAACCGTTGCAGCAGCCGCACCGGTTCGTTTCCCATCCAGCCGCGAATGTCGCCGCCGCGAAGGGCGGCCACGAAAAACAGAATATTGTTGGTCAACTGGGCGTTTGGCTGGGGAATGATCGAATTGGCAAGGGTGTTGGCCGCCGCCGGATTGACCTGGCCCAGAGCCTGAAGGGTTTCCTCCAGGTTGGCCCAGGTGCGGGCGTGCATGAAGCCTTCGCGGGAAAAAGGGGAAGGTGCCCCTTCAGCCGCAGGGGGCGGCAGCACCGGTTCGCCGGCCACGGTCAGGGTCACCGCCGTGCCCTGGGGCAGGGAACCGGCGGAATTGAGGACCATGGCACCGGCCGGAGTCAGGATTTGCGGTTGGCCCGTGGAGGTCGTTCCATTGACCACGGCGGCGATGGACACTCCGGCCGCCAAGGTTACCGGAGCCAAGGCGGGAAAGGGAGCGCCCGCTGCCGGCGGCTGAAGGGCGGTGATGCGGAAGGTGACCTGGGTTCCCGCCGGAAGAGGGCCCTGCGCCGGTGGGATGGGCGTTGCGGTGGCGGCAGGGGCAGGGCCCGCCGAAGATGCCGCGCCGGAGGCCATGATCCGACCCTGACTCTGGCCCTGTATCTGGCCCTGACTCTGGCCTTGAGCTGTTCCGGCCTGGGTGCCGGCCACCGGCTGAAATCCGGTCGGCTGGGCCGGGGATGCCGGTCCGGCGCCAGAGGCAGCGGCGGCGCCCGGGACCGTTCCCAGCAGGGTGGCGGTAACGGTGCTGCCAACGGTCAGAGTCACCGGTGCGGCCGCGCCCAGGGTCGGAGATGAGGCAGGGGTGGTTGCCGCCGTCGCCGCCTGGCCGGGCGGACGGCCGTCAATGCTGAGGATGCGGAATTGGCCGGGCACCGATGATTGGCCCGGCGAAGGGCTCTGCAAGTGGTTGACGGCCTGCAGCACCAGGATCAGGCGGACCCCGGTGGGCAGGGACAGGTTGGGGACCGCCGTCAGGACACCACGGGATGTCTGAATTTGTACCTGCCCTTCCCCGGCCGGGCCGATCACCAGCCCTTCCAGGCGGGCGCCCAGGGCAAGGCCGGAAAGGGACGGCGGCGGGTCGATGACCACCAGCGACGCCTGGGGCAGGGGCGAAATGGGCGCCTGTGCCGGGGGCTGGGGTGGAACGACGGTGTTCATTTCATTTCCCCAAGGGCCTTCCGCCTACATTTGCAGCTTCAGCTTCTCAGTGATCGCTTCCACATCCTGGGCGGCCTCGCTGTTGGGGTACCGGGTCAGCATGGAGGTCTGGTGGCGGATGGTTTCACGCACCTTCGCGTCCCGGCGGATTACGCCCAGCAGGGGCGGCGATATCTTGAGAAATCCCTCACACGCCTTGTGCAGGGTATTGTAAGTCCGCTCTCCTTCGCGGGTGGAATTGGCCATGTTGACCACCACCTGGATATTGGCGTCGGGCCGTTCCAAGTGGGTGACCTTGATGAAGGCGTAAGCATCGGTAAGCGCCGTCGGCTCGTCGGTAGTGACGACCACGCAGGTGCCGACGTTGTGGGTGAACTGGCGCACGGTCCGCTCCACGCCGGCTCCCAGGTCGAGGATGACCTTATCGTAGGCGGTGGCCAACAGGTTTAGGTCGTCGCCCAGGATCTGAAGCCGGCTGGGTGGAATGTTGGCCAAGCTGCCGGAGCCCGACCGCCCAGCGACGATATCGAAACCGCCATCACTGAAGGAAACCACGGCCTGGTTGAGGGTCAACCGCCCGGCGATAACGCCGCCCATGTCATGTTTGGGCATCAGCCCCAACTGGATATCCACGTTGGCGAGGCCCAGATCGCCGTCGAACAGAAGTGTCTTTGTGCCCTTTGACGCCAGGGTATGGGCCAGGGTAATGGCGAACCATGTCTTTCCCACGCCGCCCTTGCCAGAGGCAACGGCAATCATGTTGCGCCCTTGGATACGTGCGGACGGATTGGGGGCATGCGCTGTTTTTATTTTCATATTGCGGCCTCGGTTATCGGAGCGGGTTCAAGTTGTTCAGGGGTTTCAGTCGAGCCAGGCATGATCAGACGGGCGAGGGAACCTGGGTTGATCGGGCTTAGCCCATCGGCGACTTGCGGTGTAATGCTGACGTTGCAGAATTTCATGTGGCCGGATGCCAGAACATCGGCCGCCGCCAGAATGCCGCCCAGCCGGCGGGCGATGTCGAGACGGGTAACAAGCAGTCGTCCGGCGCCGATAAGGGAGAGAGAGGTAGCGATATCGGCGGCTTCCATGGCGTCGCCGCCGGCGGCCATGACCAGTACCGGTTCGGCGTCCGCCGCCTTGATGAACTGGCTCAAGGTCTCCATCTCGTTGTCGCTGTAGGGGTTGACGCCCATGGTGTCGATATAGACCGGGCTGCCTTCCTGCCAGGTTTCCGCCAACTGGAACATTTCATCAACCGATTCCACGATCTTCAGGTCCAGCCCAAGAATCCGGGTAAAAACGGAAAGCTGTTCAACGCCGCCGGCGCGTTTGGCGTCGATGGTGGCGATATGGGGCTTGTGGCCGGCCAGGGTCGATTGGGCCGCCAACTTGGCCGTGGTGATGGTCTTGCCTGTGCCCGGCGGGCCGACCAGCATGATGGGCTTGGTGTCGCCGGCTTCGTCCAGGGGCTTGAAGCCAAAATGGGCGTCCAGGGCACCGGCCAGGGCCAGGGTAGGGTTGTCCGCTTTCAAGGCGCAGGCCTCCTCGATCAACCGTTCGGTGAGCCTGGGGGGTGTGCCGTGAAAATTCAACGCTTGGCGAATGGCGGCTTCGACCTGCCGGCTGTCCCATCCACCGCCATACCTGAAGTCGTCGTGTTCTTCGGCAAAATCCTCCACTGCGGCGGTCACTCGGGCGCCACCGTCCATATCTCGCTGTGACGATACGATGATGGCCTCGCTGCCCATTTCAGCGCGCACCATTCGCATGGCTTCGGCGGTGGTCGGGGCGGTGAATGTTTTAAGGCGCATGGCGGTCCGCTAGATATGACCGACGGTTTTGATACGGGCCTTGGGGTAGACTTCGTTTTGCGACATGATCATTGTCATGGGACGGAACCGTTCGACCACCGAACGGACATAGGGCCGGATGGCGGGGCTGGTCAGCAGTACGGGGTTTTCTCCCATCATCGCCTGGCGTTCAAAGGCGGTGCGCAGGGCGGCGATAAATTCCTGCAGCTTGCTGGGAGCCATGGAAAGTTGGCGGTCATCGCCGCTGCCGACCAGGGATTCGACGAAGGCCTGTTCCCATTCGGGGGACAGGGTTATGAGGGAAATGATGCCTTGGTCGCCCACATTCATGTCGCTGATCTGCCGGGCCAGCCGGGCGCGCACGTGTTCGGCGATCATGATCACGTTGCGGGTGTTGCCGCAGGCCTCCGATATGCCTTCCAGGATAGTTGGAAGGTCGCGAATTGAAATGCGCTCGGCCAGCAAATTCTGCAATACGCGTTGGGTGCCCCCCAGTGAAATCTGAGCGGGGATCATGTCACTGATCAGCTTCTGGTGTTCCTTGTCCAATTCATCCAGAAGCTTCTGCGTTTCCACATAAGACAACAGGTCGGGCATGTTGTCCTTGATGACTTCGGTGATATGGGTGGTGATGACCGTCGCCGGATCAACCACGGTGTAGCCTCGGAAAAGCGCTTCCTCGCGATTGGCTTCCTCGATCCACATGGCCGGCAGGCCGAAAGTGGGCTCGGTGGTTTTTTCGCCAGGAAGGGAAATTTCCTCGCCCCTGGGGTCCATGATCAATAGCATGTTGGGCCGCAGGTCACCACGGCCCGATTCGATTTCCTTGACCCGAATGACGTAAGTGTTGGCCGGCAGTTGCATATTGTCCTGGATACGGACGCTGGGCATGACGAAGCCCATGTCGGAGGCCAATTGGCGGCGCAGGGCCTTGATCTGGTCCGTCAGCCGTTGGCCCTCGCGGGGGCTGTTGATCAGGGACAAAAGCCCGTATCCCAGTTCCAGGCGCAGGTGGTCGATGCGAAGCGCATTGGAAATGGGTTCTTCCGCCAATTTAGGCTGTTCGTCCGCCTTTTCGGCCGCCATTTCCTCGGCTTTTTGGGAATCCCCGATAGTCACATGCTGGCGCCAGGCCAGGGCCCCGATGACGCCGGACAGCAGAAGAAAGGGGAACATCGGTATGCCGGGCAGCAACGCCAGGGCGGCGAGCAGAAAGGCGCTCATGCCCAGCGCCTTGGGCTGGCCGCCCAACTGGTTGAACAGGGCCTGGTCGGCGGAGCCCCGGACTCCCGCCTTGGTGACCATCATGCCGGCGGCGGTGGAAACGATCAGCGCCGGAATTTGCGTCACCAGCCCGTCACCCACGGTCAGGCGGGTGTAACTGTCGGCGGCTTCGCCAAAAGACAGGCCCTGTTGGGCGACACCGATGATCATGCCGCCGATCACATTGATGAAGGTGATCAGCAAGCCGGCGATGGCGTCGCCGCGGACGAATTTTGCGGCGCCGTCCATGGAACCGAAGAAGGAGCTTTCGTCCTCCAACTCACGGCGCCTGGCCCGGGCCTCGTCTTCCTCGATCAGGCCGGTGGAAAGGTCGGCGTCGATGGCCATCTGCTTGCCGGGCATGGCGTCCAGGGTAAAGCGGGCCGAAACCTCGGCGATACGGCCCGATCCCTTGGTGATGACGACGAAGTTGATGATCACCAGAATACCAAAAACAATAATACCGATGACGAAATTGCCGCCCATGACAAAGCCGCCGAAGGCTTCGATGACCCGGCCGGCGGCGCCGGTTCCCGTGTGCCCGTCGGCTAGGATCAGGCGGGTTGAGGCCAGGTTCAGGGACAGCCGGAGCATGGTCGCGATCAGCAGCACGGTGGGGAAGGAGTTGAATTGCAACGGCTTTTGGATAAACAGGGTGGTCATCAGGATGAGGACCGAAAACATGATGGAAAAGGCCAGGCTCACATCGAGCAGCCATTTGGGCATGGGCAGGATCAGCACTACCAGAATAGCCGCGATGCCCAGCGCCAGCATGATATCGCCGCGGGATGTTATCGCCCCGATGATATCGAACTTCTTGGTGGCGACGGCGTCGCCGGACGGAGCGGTAATCTCGGAAGTTTCGGCCATGCCTGTCTCTAACTCCGGGCTTCACCGCCTATAAGGCGGTCCGCTCGCCCTCGCCGGGCAACGGGACCGCAAAGCCCTGTTCGTTGTATTGCAGCAGCTTGTTGCGAAGGGTGCGAATGGAAATGCCCAGAATATTGGCCGCATGGGTGCGGTTTCCCAGACAGTGGCTCAGGGTGTCGATGATCAGTTCCCGTTCCACTTCGGCCACGGTGCGTCCGATCAGTCTCTCGCCGTCATCGTCGGCGATGGGCTCCACATCCCCACCCATGCCGAGGGCGCTGGGAAGATGAAGGGCGTCGGAACTGATTTCATCGCCGGTAGCCAACAGCACCGTGCGTTGCATGGCGTTCTCCAGTTCGCGCACGTTGCCGGGCCAGGAATGGTTGACGAGGACCTGTCTTGCGTCCGCCGAAAGGGTGACCGTGTTGACGCCGTTGGTTTCGGCATATTTCGCAAGGAAATGGTCGGCCAGGACCAGGATGTCCCCGGGCCTTTTCCGCAGGGGCGGAATCTCGATGGTCACCACGTTGAGGCGGAAATATAGGTCCTGACGGAACGCCTTGCGCGCCACTTCCGCTTCCAGGCTGCGGTTGGAGGTGGCGATGATGCGCACCTTCACCTTGACCGGCTTCGATCCGCCTACCCGGTCAATCTCGCCTTCCTGAATGGCGCGCAGCAGCTTGGCCTGCAAGCGGATATCCATCTCGCTGATTTCATCCAGCAGCAGGGTGCCGCCGTCGGCTTCTTCAAACCGGCCGATGCGTTTCGCCACCGCACCGGTAAAAGCGCCTTTCTCGTGTCCGAAAAGTTCGGATTCCAAGAGGTTTTCCGGGATGGCGGCGCAATTGACGGCGACGAACCGCGCCTTTGACCGGGGGCTGCTTTGGTGCAGGTAGCGGGCCAGAACTTCCTTGCCCGTGCCCGATTCACCAGTCACCAGGATGCTGGCGCTGCTGGCCGCCACTTGGTCGGCCAGCTTGAAAACCCGGGCCATGAGAGGGTCCTCAAAGATGATCGATGGCTTATCTTCGGCGATTGCCTTCAGAACTGCGGCAATAAGTTCCGCGTCGGGTGGCAGAGGCACGTATTCCTTAGCCCCGGCGCGGATGGCGCGGACGGCGGCATGGGTGTCGTTGTCGACGCCGCAGGCGACCACGGTTACGGCCATGCGTTCAGCCCGAAGGTGTTCGATCAATGAGCCTACTTCCAGGTTCACGTCGATCATTACCAATTCGATGCTCTGACCGGAGCGCAGCACTTTCAGCGCGCTGTCAATATCACCGGCCTGGGAAACTTCGGCGCCCTGCGCCATGGCGATCTGGCTGGCGGCGCCGATCTGGCCGTCAAGGGTACCGACAAGAAGTATGCGCATGCTCAATTACTCCAAAAAATCCTTCAATCCAGCATCAATCGAAGTACCGTACCCGCTTGGCGGGCGGCAGGATGCTGTTCAGCAACATTTCCAGGCGGCGGGGGTTTTCCTGGCGGCCCACGGAAGTGGCACCCATGAGGTAGATGTTCAATACCAGCGCTTCCTCGGCTGAATTGCGTTCCAGTTTCGCCGCCAGGGGCATGAAAACCATGTTGGCGAGAACGGCACCGTAAAAGGTGGTCAACAGCGCTACCGCCATGGAGGGGCCGATGGTTGACGGGTCCTCCAGGTTTCCCAGCATCTGGACCAGCCCGATCAGCGTGCCGATCAGGCCCATGGCGGGGGCAAACTCCGCCATTTTCCTGAGCACGTTGGTACTTTTGGCATGCCGCTGGAGGATGGCCTGCAATTCCTGGCGCATGATGACTTCAACTTCCTCGCCGGGAGTGCCGTCGACGACCATACGGATGCCCTTGTGCAGGAAGGGTTGGTTTTCCAGGGGTTCGAGGATGTTCTGTAACGAAAGGACACCCCTCTTGCGGCCGGCTTCAGCAATTTTCAAAACCTGGTTCGCCGCCAGGGAAGGATCAAGGGTGGCATGCAAAATGGTCTTCATCACCACCTGTGCGCTTGCGGTCATTTCCTGCAGGGAAAAACATACCGTTGTTACGGCAAGGGTGCCGCCAATGACAATCAACACCGAAGGCGGGTTGACGAAGGACGATGGAGAGCCGCCAATGATGATGGCAAGGGTAATCAGCCCGAAACCGCAAGCCAGCCAGACTACCGTTGCCATGTCCATGGCGGGCTTGGTGCGAGCCATTCCAATTTCCACGATGCCGTTCGCCATGAATTGAATCTTCAGTTCACGTCTGTCTTGATAATTTCCGTCATGGTCACGCCAAGGCGGTCTTCCACGACCACTACCTCGCCACGGGCGACCAGACGGTTGTTGACGTAGATATCGATGGCTTCACCGACTTTGCGGTCCAATTCGACGACGGCGCCACGGCCAAGCTTCAAAAGCTGGCTCACCTTCATGGTGGTTTTTCCCAGGACCGCCGAGACCTGGACCGGTATGTCGTAGACCGCTTCAAGGTCCTGGGTGTCGCGAAGCACGGGGACCCTTTCCACCGATTGGCTCGTTCCTCCGCCACTGGCGGGCGAAGTATCGGTGTCGGAATCACCGTAGAGTTCTGTCAGTTCAAGGTTTTGTTCTTCGGCCATACTCATCTCCTGGGATCAGGGGTTGCCGCTGTCCAAATCATCCGGCACCACGGGGGCGCCGGTGTCGGCCGGCTGACGCATCAGCGCGTTATCGTCGAATATTTCTCCAGGCGCGATGGGGCCTGTTCCAAGGCTTTCGGTGTCTTCCATCGCCACGTTTTGTCCGGCATCGCCATTGTGCCCTGCCGCCGGTTGGTCACCGATTTCCTCATCCTGCAAGGCCCCATCCTGCTGGGCATGGTCAAATGGGTCGCCTTGCTCTTCAACCGGGCCATCATCGCCGGGCCCGCCGGTTTCGGCCAATGCGAGAAAGCCCTTGCCGGTATTGCGCTCTATAACCTCGTCGATGGATCGCCAGATGGCGGCGGTATCACGTAACGCGATGCCGTTTTTCCAGTCAATGCGGCAGTCGCCAGTAGCCAGTTTCCCATCCTCCAATACGATCAACTGTCCCCCATATCCCTTGCTGACGGCCAGGGCCTGAAGGCTTTCGGCAACGTGCTGGTGAAGGGTTTCGGAAACGTGGATGGTAATACGGGGCGCATCCATCTGCCGGGACAGGGTGGTCTCGACCAGTTGGCAAACTTCATCCAGGGAATGCCGCCGTTCGAGCTCCGGAAAAACCTTGCGGGTGATCGCCGCGGCGATGGTCATGGCCCCTTCAATGATCTCATCGCGGGTCTGTTCCTGGGCCTGAATGAAGGCCGTTATTTGATCGCTGATGGTTTGTTGCGCCTGCGCGGTCAGGCGTTCCGTTTCTTCGGCGGCCTGGCTGGCGCCTTCCCGCCTTCCAGAAACGAACCCTTCGTCACGGGCCGCATCCAGTTGTTCCTGGGTAAAGGTAGGCTTAACGATTTCCTCCTCGGCTTCATTCGAGGCGGAACCGGCCTGTTCCATGACATCGAACGAGTTTTCGAAGAGGAATTTTTCAACCGCACTCATGGCCTAATACACCAACTCGTCGTCTTCGCCACTGCCGGCAATGACGATCTCGCCTGCATCGGACAGGGTTTTGGCGGTGCTGACGATGGCGGCCTGTGCTTCATCTACATCCTTCAGGCGTACCGCGCCCAGGGCTTCCATGTCCTCGCGCATCATCTTTCCGGCGCGTTCCGACATGTTGGAGAAGAACAAGTCCTTGACTTCCTCCGATGCGCCCTTCAGGGCAATTCCAAGCTGGTCCTTCTGAACTTGCCGCAGGAGGGCCTGGATGCCCGCCGCGTCGATCCGGATCAAATCATCGAAGGTAAACATCAAAGCCTTGATCTTTTCCGCCGATTCCCGGCTTCGCTCTTCCAGCGAAGTCAGGAAGCGGTTTTCCGTGGAGCGGTCCAGGTTGTTAAAGATATCCGCCATCAGTTCATGGGAATCCCGCCGGGCGGTACGGGCTAAGTTGGTCATGAACTCGGTGCGCAGGGTTTTCTCGACATGATCCAGGATGTCTTTCTGCACGGTTTCCATACGCAACATGCGCATGATGACTTCCATGGAAAAGTTTTCCGGCAACATGCCGAGAACCCGGGCTGCATGATCGGGCTTGATTTTGGAAACCACCACGGCAACGGTCTGCGGATACTCGTTTTTCAGGTAGTTGGCCAGCACCACCTCGTTGACGTTGCCCAGTTTGTCCCACATGGTCCGGCCGGCCGGGCCGCGGATTTCCTCCATGATCTGCGCAACCCGCTCTTCGGGCAGGGCCTTGTAGAGAAGCCGTTCGGCGCTGTCGAAGCTGCCGATCAGGGAGCCCGCGCCCGACAGGCTGTCAGCGAATTCGACAAACAGGCGTTCAACCATGGAGGAATTGATGGAACCCAGGGTCGCCATGGTCTGGGAGAGTTCACGAATCTCATCGTCGTCCATCAACTCGAATAGCTTGGCGGATTCGTCTTCGGCCAGCGAAAGCATAAAGATGGCGGCCTTTTGCGGGCCCGAAATGCTTCGAAAATCGTCCTTAAGGCGTGCCACGGTTCAAAAACCCCTTAGCTTTCCTGGTAGAGCCAGTTGCGGATGATGGAGAGCGCTTCGTCAGGGTGCTTTTGTACGATTTCGCCAACCTTCTTGACGGAGGATGCCTTTACCCTGCCCTCGATGCGTTCCAGATCGATCATCTCATCGAGACTCTCGTCGTGACGGTCAACCGGTACCGGAGCGCTGGGACCGGTAAGAGCGGCCTGGCCCGCCGAATGGTCAGCCAGTAGGCCGCCTTCGGCGCCCGCCATGGCGCCCGGCGGCATGGATTCGAAGGCGCGGGAGATCAACGGCCGGACGACCAACAGGATGACAAGAATGGCTACGATACTGAGGACCAGAATTTCCGCCATGCGCATGAGGTCTTCTTTTTCAAGACCAAAGAAGAATTCAATTTCATCCTTGATTTCCGCTTCCACGTCGGCGAACCGCATGTTGATGACCTCGACGCTGTCGCCACGGTCGGCGTTGAAGCCGATGGAACCGCGAACCAATGCGGCCAGCAGCTTCATTTCCTTCTCGTCGCGGGGTTCGTAAGTTCGGTTTCCTTTGTCGTCGGTGGTGTAGGTTCCATCTACCAAGACGGCGACCGAAAGCCTCTTCACGGTGCCGGTTTCGCGCACGTGATTGACCACCTTCTTGGAAATTTCAAAGTTTACCGTCTCCTCGGTGCTGGATTCGGAGTTGCTGCTGGTAGCGGTTTCACCGCCGAGATTGGCATCGGGAAGATTGCCGCCCACGGTAACCGCGCCCGCATTATCCGCTTCACGGGCGGATTGGGTTTGCTCGACCGATTGTGTGGAACGGACGACCTGGCCGTCGGGATCGTAGGTTTCCTCGCTGGTGCTGATGCGATCGAAATCCATTTCCGCCGACACCTCGGCCCGGACCTTGCCGCTGCCGACGGTTTGGCCAAGCAACACCTCCAGGGTACGGGAAAGGCGTCCTTCGAAAGCCCGGCGGCGTTCCACCGCTCCGCGGGCCATGGCTTCGACGTCATCGTCACCATCGAAACCGCGGGCAAGAAGGGTTCCCTTGTTATCCACGATAGAGATGCGGCCCGGAGTCAGGCCCGGTATGGCGGCGGCAACCAGATGCTGGATGGCGGTGATCTGCCCCTGGCCAAGACGGCCGATGCTGCTCATTTTCAGCACTACCGAAGCACTGGGCTCCTGGTTGGCGCGGCTGAACAGGTCGCGGCGGGGCATCACCAGATGAACCCTGGCCCCTTTGATCGAACTGATGGTGCGAATGGAGCGCGCCAGTTCGCCTTCCAAGGCGCGAATCAGGTTGACGTTCTGAGTGAAGTTGGTGGTGCCCAGGGAGTCGGCGTTGTCAAAAATCTCGTAACCGATGGAACCGCCGCTGGGCAGGCCCTGATCGGCCATCGACATGCGCAGCCGGGCGACTTTTTCGCTCGGCACCATGATCTGGTTGCCTTGCAGCTTGTAGGCGATGCCCTGGCTTTCCAGTTGGTTGATGACCCTTGATGAATCTCCGGAATCCAGGTCGCCATAAAGAAGGGCCAATTCCGGCGACGCCAGGCGGGTGGTTAGATAAATGAAAAAGGCGGCCAGCCCGATGACCACGGCGCCCATGGTGGCCAGGCGCATGGGGCCCAGATTTCGCAGGGTCTGCAGGAGTGTATCCACGCTACCTCTCGTTTCTCGGTTTCACGTCCACCGGCTTAATGCGCCGCGGCCCTGGTCCACGGTGCGGGTCCACGGCGTGCAATGCCTGTTCACCGGGGTTTGCTTCATTGATCGCAGTCTAGGGAGGGGGGTCTGAAAAAACAGTTAACGCCCGGCAGGTTTTGCCTAGTGGCAGGCAAAATTTGCCGCCAAGTACTTTTTCCATTCTCGATGAATTAGGATAACCCATCGGCCCCCCCTCCCGCTGATAAGAAGAGTCCCTCGATTCCAGTTGTGGAGTCTCAAAACGAGGTTATTCAACAACCAATGAGTCTCGCCTAGCGTTCATGCCATGAACAACGGTCGGGCGGCAGCCGGCCGGTTGCTGAAAACTACGCCCTTGATGAAGACGGAACTGGCGGTACGTGCCCATGATCTCGATCCGTGACCATGCTTTCAGACGGACCCTGAAAGGGGTTTCGGGGGTCTCTTCCCGGCATGAGCAACCGGGGTAGAACCACCGGGCGCGCCCGTTCGGCGTAGGACCGGACGCCATATCGAAATTGAGTCGTTTCATGCCTTTAAGTATGAGTAGCCGCGAAGCGACGTATCGAAGGATGCTATCGGCGGGTCAATATCACGGGCCGCTTGTATGATTACCGTCCCTATATGAAATATTGTCGTTTGAGGGACAGCAAACGGCTGGTTACCCGTTCTATTATTTTGTATACATTCGGGAATTAAAAAACCGACCGAAGGCAAGACACTCAAGGAGAGGAAGGACCGGTGCAAAACGGGCGCCACCGCCTGCTCCCTTTTTCCATAAATCAAGCAAGCCAGTAGGGCATCGCCGGGGTAAAGCCATGACCGAAACATCTGACCAGCATCAAAATCCGAAAAGCGACATCGATATCGCCCAGGCCGCGTCCATGCGTCCCATCACCGATGTGGCGGCCGAAAAATTGGGTATCGATGATAGCCACCTGGAACCCTACGGCCATTTCAAGACCAAGATTTCTCTCGATTTCATCGAATCCTTGAATGACCGCCCCGACGGTAAACTGATCCTGGTGACCGCCATAACACCGACCCCGGCGGGCGAAGGCAAGACCACCACTTCCGTCGGCCTGGGCGACGGCCTCAACAAGATTGGCAAGAAAGCCATGATTTGCCTGCGCGAACCCAGCCTCGGCCCTTGCTTTGGCCTCAAGGGCGGCGCCGCCGGCGGCGGCTATGCCCAGGTGGTTCCCATGGAAGATATCAACCTGCATTTTACCGGTGATTTCCACGCCATCGGCGCCGCCAACAACCTGCTGGCGGCAATGATCGATAACAATATCTATTGGCGTAACGAACCCCACCTGGACAACCGGCGGATTACCTGGCGCCGGGCCGTGGACATGAACGACCGCTCGCTCCGGTCCATCGTCACCTCCCTGGGCGGGCCGGTCAACGGCGCTCCCCGGGAAGGCGGCTTCGACATCACCGTGGCGTCGGAGGTCATGGCCATCCTTTGCCTGGCCAAGGACCTGAACGACCTGCAGCGCCGCTTGGGTAATGTCATCGTCGGCCTGGATCATGACCGGAATCCGGTTTTGGCCAAGGACCTAAATGCCCACGGCGCCATGTCGGTGTTGCTCAAAGACGCCATGATGCCCAATCTGGTGCAGACCCTGGAAAACAATCCGGCGTTCATCCACGGCGGACCCTTCGCCAACATCGCCCACGGGTGCAATTCCATCATGTCCACCAAGACGGCCCTGAAGCTCGCCGACTATGTGATTACCGAAGCCGGTTTTGGCGCCGACCTGGGGGCGGAGAAATTCTTCAATATCAAGTGCCGCAAGGCCGGCCTGAAACCGGACTTGGTGGTCCTCGTCGCCACCATCCGGGCGCTCAAGATGCACGGCGGCGTGGCCAAGGAAGACCTTAAGACGGAAAACCTGAAGGCGGTGGAAGAAGGACTGGCCAACCTGGAGAAGCATGTTTCCAACATTCGCCACTTCGGCGTCTCGCCGATTGTCGCCATCAACAAATTCTCCGCCGATACCCCGGCGGAAGTGGACCTGGTGAAAAACAAATGCGCCGAAATGGGCATCGAGGCGGTGGAAGCCGACCATTGGGCCCGGGGCGGCGAAGGCACCCT
>JAJRSS010000258.1 GCA_024278615.1 Alphaproteobacteria bacterium | reverse complement strand
TTGCGCTCGTACAGGCCTCGGTTCTTGCCAGTCCACATAGCCACCTCCCGAAAAACGAATCAGTGGCCACAACAGAATCATAAATGATTCACCCAAAGCAACTTTTTCCCGGACAGACACTCAGTGCGGCCTAGTAGAGCCTTTTCGGTTTAAATAGACTGCCCCTAAACCGTCTGGTGACCAACTTAACATCCCCTCCCCGGTTTATGTAGGCGCAAATGCGATTTTGTGGATGATGGGCTCGGGGAACTCCATCGAGTTTCGGGGTCAGGTCTTCAGTTACGGGGTCAGGCCTTGGATCGTGAATTTTTCCTTTCCTCCCAAGTTTCGGGGTCAGGTCTTGAATCGTGCGGAATTCACAATTCAAGACCTGACCCCTTTTTACGTTTATTCCAGTGGCCGGTCGGCGGTGGTGGGTATCGAGGACGGAAGCATCATGGCCGGCTCCCTGCATCCGGCCACCCTGCGCAGCGTGCAACGATGGCGGCGGGAAAATTTTGAACTATTGCAGGGGTTTTGGAATCGGCTCAACGGATGAGCCCCCTCGAAAGCGGCTGGAGTAGAGATGGATATGCCCCCCAAGGAACTGCCCCAATTGAAATCGGTCAACCCGGGGCGCAAGCCCTATACCCTCAGTCTCCATTGGCGCGACGGCGGGCGTGACACCGTTGACCTGACCGGCCTCATTTTCCGCGATGAATTTTTCGCCCCGTTGCGGGACGCGGCGGTATTTCGCACCGTTACCTTGTTGGACCACGGTTGGGTTATCGGCTGGGATACCGGCGATGGCCGCGCTGGGGACGAGCTGGATTACCCGTCCGACGATCTCAAGCGGCTGGCGGAAGTCCAGAAACCGATGACCGGCGCGGCGCTAAAGCGGTGGAAAAAGACCGTCAACCTTTCCAACGCGGAAGCGGCGGAAGCATTGGGCGTCGCCCCCAGCACCTTCAAGGATTACCTCAACCGCCGCCACGTCCCCCACGTGGTGAAGATCGCCTGCCAGACCATGGCCGCCGACCCGGTGGTCCTGTCGGGCCTGGTCCGCCCCCGCAAACCGGGGAGACCGCGCAAGGTGGCATGAGGGCCAAGGTCAAAGAGGGTCAAAGAGGGTCAAAGAGGGTCAAAGCCGAAACGGGTAATGGCTGACGATGCGCTTTTAGAGAAGGCGTCGTGGAGTTCCGGGGTCAGGTCTTGAATCGTGCGGAATTCATAATTCAAGACCTGACCCCTTTTTGTGACCCCTTTTTGCGTGGGGTTACTTATCCTTGTCTACAAGAGCATTTTTATATTTTATATAATGAGGGGGAAAGCGATTTTCTAAAGCGAGAAAACATGAGTAAAGGCTGGAAAATATACTGGGTAATCGTTGCCGTCACGATTACGAACTACCTGACTATGGTTCTGTGGTCTCTACCGCTGGTAAGTGAGATGGCTCGTGGAGGTGTGCCTTTTGACATGCGACCAGGAGGCTATTCCTTAGAAGATGCTCGGGTGTTCCTTGCTGTAATAAATAACGAAGGTCGTGATTTCTATCTCAATACTCAACAGCTTCTAGACTTCTTTTATCCCACGTTGTTCGCAATTACGGTTGCAATCCCCTTGGTTCATTTGGTGCCACGGTACTGGGGATGGACATTGGCATTGCTAGCGATTGCGGCGGGGGTCTTCGATTACCTAGAGAATAGCGCCGTGGGTATCATGCTACGAGTCGAACCCGATTTGGTCACCGAGGCCATGGTCTCCTCCGCTAACAATTGGACATTGGCAAAGTCGATCTCAACCACTATCGCGTCGATAGCCCTGTTAGTGGTCCTTTGCATAAAGGCCATTGCATGGTTGCAAAGTTTCAGGGTCAGGTCTTGAAAGTTTCAGGGTCAGAAAGTTTCGGGGTCACAGAAAGTTTCGGGGTCAGGTCTTGGATCGTGAATTATTCCCCTTCCTCCCACGCCTTGATGATCTTGCTGATCGACGAATAATGGAGCCCGGCGCAGGCTGCGATCTCGGTCAGCAGGTAGCCGTGTTCGCGGTAGGCGGCGGTCATCCATTCGCCACGCTTTTGCGTCGATAGGCCCAGGCTGGAGAGCGCGGGCCGCGTCGGGTGACGCTGCAAGCGGGGAACCTCGCCGCCCGCCACCGGCATCCTGTCCGCGACCTCGGCCCGGAAGGCCTCGCCTCCCAGCACCCCGTCGCCGCCCAGGCCTCGCCAGGGCGAGGCGGACCCGGCTCCCTCGGCGACGAAGCGCCGGTAGGCGGCCCGCGCCCGCGCCTTGTCGGCGCCGAACCGCGCGAGAATCCAGTCCGTGGACAGCCAATCGGGCGCCTTCGCCTGACCCGCCGTCGCCCGGTAGCTGCTCCACCTCCAGTCCTTCGCCGCCCGCACCATCCCGGCCCGCACCGGGTTGAGCACAACGTAGCGGCTGAGCTCCAGGAGATGGGCGTCGCGCTCCACGAGGATCGCCTTGTAGCGCCCCTGGAAGACGTGTCCGACGCGGCCATGGGCCCGGTTGAGGCGTTGGGTGTAGACGCCGTTCAACTGCCGCATGCCGCGTGACAGGTTGGCTTCGGGCGTCTCGACGAGCAGGTGGTAGTGGTTGTCCATCAGGCAATAGGCGTGAAGCCGCCAGGTGAAGCGCCCGACGCAATGGGCGAGGACGGCGAGGATGGTCCGGCGGTCGGCGTCGCCGGGGAAGATGTCCGCCCGTGCGTTGCCGCGCGCCGTCACGTGGTAGACGGCGCCGGGGTACTCGATGCGCAGCGGGCGGGCCATGGGGCAAGGATAGCGGCACCGAATTCACAATTCAAGACCTGACCCCTTTATATTGCGGACGTTTCCCCCTCCCCAAACCCCCATTTCGTGCTATTAAGAAACGTCGAAATAAGAGGGTGCGCAAGCCCCTTGAACCGGGAGGCGGCCATGTTGAACATCAGCCTGGAAAAAGTCTGTTTTTTCATCGCCAAGGCGCGCGAGTTCGACATCAACGCGGACGCGGTGAACGCCGATTCCAGCGGCGGCCCGGCCGGCGATCGGGCCGGCGACCGGGCCGATCATCAGGAACCGGCGGCGCATTCCGACTACCCCAACGATCCCACCTACGAGGAGTTGTTCAGCTTCCTCTCCGACCTCAACCGGACCGAACAGGTGGACCTGGTGGCGCTGACCTGGCTGGGCCGGGGAGATTTCGACAAGGGCGAATGGGAAGACATCGTCGCCCAGGCCAAGGACGCCCACAATAACCGCACGCCCCAATACCTGCTGGGCATGCCGCTTTTGGGCGATTACCTGGAAGAAGGCTGCGCCCAGCTTGGCCTGGATTGCGCCGAGTTCCAGGAAAACCGTCTTTAACCGTATTCCGCCCGGCGCGGACATTCGAAGATCGATGCTTCGGATTTACGGCGAATCGCGGACAAACGCCGTGGTCACGGCCGCCCGTGGCTGACCTTGATTTTGTTCCTGGTTTTTGTTCCGGGAGGTGGGCCAGCGGCGGGCTTTCTCCGGTAAACCCGTGACCGGCCGCAGGATAATCCGAGCCCATGTCCCATCCCCCCACCACGACTTCGTCGGCGCCGGTCAAGGGTGTGCTGTTCATGCTTGCCGGCGGTGCGCTGCTGACCGTCAATGACGCCGTTCTCAAGTGGTTGTCGGCGGATTTTCCGGTCGGCCAAATACTGTTCATGCGCGGTATTTTCGTATTCCTGCCTATCGGTTTTCTGGTCTGGCGGGCCGGCGGCCTTCGCGCCCTGCGGGTCGGCAACGCCGGCGGCCATATGCTGCGCGCCGGCCTGGTGGTGTGCGGAACCTTTCTGTTCATCACCGGCCTTTCCTACCTGCCCCTGGCCGACGCCATCGCCATTACCTTCGCCGGTCCCCTGTTCATTACCGCCCTGGCGCCGGCGCTGCTGGGCGAGCATGTGGGGTGGCGGCGGTGGAGCGCCGTGCTCATCGGCTTCCTGGGCGTGATGGTGATGGTCCGCCCGACCGGCGCGGCCATCCAATGGGTGGCGCTGTTTCCCCTGGCGGCCAGCCTGGCCGGCGCCCTTCGCGACATCGTTACCCGGCGCATCGCCATGGGCGAAACCTCGGTGTCCCTCCTGGTGACCACCACCTCGGCGGTGGTGCTGGGCGGATTGGCGACGGCGCCCCTGGGCTGGTCGCCCATCGCCGCCCTGGACCTGGGGCTTTTCGCCTTCGCCGGGGTGGTGCTGGGTTCGGCCCATTTCATGCTGATCGAAGCCTTCCGCTTCGCCGAGGCCTCGGCCGTTTCACCCTTCAAGTATTCCAACCTGATCTGGGCGATGATCTTCGGCTTCGCCATCTGGGGCCACGTTCCCGATGCCTGGACCCTGGGCGGTTCGGCCCTGGTCATCGGCGGCGGCCTTTACATCCTGCACCGGGAAACCCGCCGCCGCGCCGCCGCCAAATGAATTACGGGTTTCCCCACGATGCGCCTCCTGTGCCAAGGTGGGGCCATGAACGGTCCGGCGATCGTCATCCACAACCTGGATCACGCCCGCGCCGCCATGGCGGCGGCGGCGGCGCTGGGTGCGCCGGTCACCTTGCTGAGCGCCCCCGGGGCGGCGGCCTACCTGGGGGCCTCGGTCTTTCGCGACATGGTCGAACAGGCGGCGGCGGAATATCCCGAAGTCCCGGTTTCGGCGGTGCTCGATTGCGGCGGCGACGCGGGCCTGGCGCTGGGCGCCTTTCGCCATGGCCTCAGGGCGGTGCGCCTCGCGGCATCGGAAGAAGTGCTGGCCAAGGTCAGGGATATCGCCGGGCAACAGGGCGCGGCGGTGGATGAAAGCAATGCCCCGGCCCTCGACCTGTTGGATGAACCCGACCCCGCCGCCGCCTGCCGCGCCTGGCTTGCCGGTTCCTAGAGGTTCCGTCATAGGCAAGGCCAAAGATGAGGAAAGGGGTGAAAAAAGGGCGGTCCCGGCCGCCGGCGGCGGGAGGGCCGGCGTTGTGCCGCCCCGCCGGAGGTGGTAGGTTCCGCGCCGCAGACCCAGGCATCCACACTAATCTACGGGTTCCTCCATGAAAATCAACGGCAACGCCGTCCGGCCCGGCATGGTCATCGAACACCAGGGGCGCCTGTGGCGGGCGGTCAAGATACAGCACACCCAGCCCGGCAAGGGCGGCGCCTACCTTCAGGTGGAACTGAAG
>JAJRSS010000257.1 GCA_024278615.1 Alphaproteobacteria bacterium | reverse complement strand
CCGTCGGCGGCCTATGTGGAAATCGGTGTTTTTCAAGGGCTTACCCTGGTCTCCACGGCTTTGGAGGCGCCTGAATTGCGGTGTCTGGGGATCGACAATTTTTCCACCCTGGATCCGGAAAGTAAAAACCTGAACGTGGTCCGGGAAAGGATTAACAGTTTCGGCACCGCCAACGCCACCCTGATCAACATGGATTTCGAAGACGCCCTGTTGGCGCTGGACGATCATCTGGGCGGCCGCAAGGTGGGGCTGTATTTTGTTGACGGGCCTCACGACTACCGCAGCCAGTTGGTCTGCTTGCTGTTGGCCAAGCCTTATCTCCACGAAAACGCGGTCATCGTCATCGACGACGCCAACTATCCGGACGTCCGCTATTCCACCCGCGATTTCCTACTCGGCCACCCGGAATTCAAAATGATCTTCGAAGCCTATTCCCCCGCCCACCCGGCCAACATGACGCCGAAAGTAAAAGCGGTTCACGAGGCGGGCTGGCTCAACGGCGTCAACATCCTGGTCCGCGATCCGGAAGGATTGCTGCCTGGCATGCTGCCCCCGGTGGACGGCGACCGGACCCTTTATTTCAACGAATGGCTGGCCCACCGGCTGCGCCTCGCCGAACTGGCGCCCGAGGCCTTGCGTCTCGCCGATGCCGTCTGCGCCGGGGACGCCCAGGCGGAGAAAAAACCGCGGGCCGCATTGTTGGATCGTCATGGGCGGATGAAAGACCGCTTTCGGGGCCGATTCGCCGACCGCAGCCTTTTCAGCCATGGCCTGACCCAAGGCAGGTTCAACTCGATCTAGGCGGCGGCCGTTTCTTCGGCGGGCGGCTTTTCGAACACTCCCATTTCATGGCCGTACCAATACATGGTGATTCGGGCGTGTTGCCTTTCCACCAGGCCCGCCTCCTCCAACCACGATTTGATGGCGGGATAGGGCCTGATGCTGATCCACTGACGGGCGAACACCAGGTCGTGAAGGATACTGGCCCAGGCCAGCCAACGGGGATCCGCCGCCATGTCCTTATACAAAAGCAGGCCGCCGGGTTTGACCCGCCGGGCCGCTTCATGGATGACCGTTCTTTGCTGGTCTTCGGGCACGTGGTGCATCAGGTCGATCACCGACACCACGTCGAAGTCACCTTGCGGCCAGGGCTGGGCCGCGTCCAGGTGAACGAAGTCCAGCAGTTCACCCTGGGGATGCCTTGCTTTCATCTGGTTGGCCAGGGTGAGGGCCTCGGTGGACGCATCGAAGCCGAAGCCATGGGAAATGCGCCCGGCGCGGGCCAACAGTCCCAGAAACAAACCCGATCCGCAGCCGGCGTCCAACACGCGGGCGCCCTCGGGCACGGCGGCGATCAGAACCTCGAAAGGGCAGATCCGGGGGCGGTGGATCTGCAGGGTCCGTTTCAGCCAGGGGCCGTCCGTATACAGGGCGCCGGCCAGCTCGGATAACCGGGCCGGGGTTTGGGTGCTGACGGTCTTCATCTAGTCACGGCGTTTCAGGATGGCGAAGCCCTTGACTTCCTCATCCCGGACAAAGGGAAAGCCGGGCCCGCCGACACGGTCCGCTTCGCCGGCGGGGACGATGACATATCCGGGCTTGGGAACAAGCCGTTCGATAGCGGCCGCGACCACCGCCGTATTTCCTTCCATCCAGGCTTTTTCAATGTTTTTGAGAATGCTCCGCTGCCGGCGGGCGAACCGGAAATGTTCCATGTTCAGGCCATTGGACAGCATCATGGGTGAGGAAACAGCCCGGCCGCTCCGCGAGGCGACGCTGCGCCGCACCACCAGGCGCCGGCCCACGGGTTCGCCCGCCGGACGCTCCTGTTCGTTGGCGTAGCGCATGGGCAGAAGCACCGCGTCCTCGGGCGTATTGGCCCGCAGATAAGTGTCAACCCCCACCCAGGGCGCATTGGCCGAAGCGCCATGAATGCCCGTTTGAAAAAGAAACTTCCAGGCCGGCGCCTTCTGGACGGCGGCCACCGCCATCGCCGTGGCCATGACAAGCCCCAAGGTAAGGGCGAGGACGGGCTTGAAGGTCCGGGACAGGGACATGCCGGCGGCGGGGGGCCCGTCCCCCGCCGGCGGCAGATGGGGAAACCGCCTGCCCAGGAAATAAACGGCCGGGATGGCGATGGCCAGGGAAACCACGAACAGCCCCGCCCAGCGGGCATAGTTGCCGGGGCCGGCGAGAACCATGAGAAACAGGGCCAGGCCCGAAAACACGTATGGCCTTATGGCGGTCTTCCCGTCGAGAAGGCGGAACAGGATCACCATGGCGGCGATATAGCCCAACACCTGGGGATACTGCAGTTGCCGGGCGACGGGGAACAGCAGCATCTGAGGGTATTTCAGGCTGTCGGGCGCGAACTGGACAAAGACGCCCAGCCCCACCCACAAGGCGACGGCGACGGCGACGATCGCCCTGGCGCCGGCCAGGGAACGGTTGGTGCCGGCGCCCGGCAGGGCGCGGTTGATGGCGTCGCCCGGCAGGGCGCGGCTGAAGGCGGCGGGCGCCAGAAGGACAATGCCCATGACCAGGGCAAAAGCCCCGTTGCCGGCGGCGGTGACGCCAACGCCCCTGAACCGCGGGTCGAAGGGAATGACCATGCCTTCGTACCAGTCGTAAACCAGAAGCTCCCACATGGGGATGCGGTCAGCCAGCGGAAGCTCGATAAAATTCAAAAGGCCGTAGGCGGCGATGACGACGCCCGCCGCCAACAGGCCGGCGATGAACGTTCGTTCCCGGGGGTTGCCCAAAACCGCCCGCCCGATCAGCGCCATGCCGATGGTAAAGGGCGCCACCTGAAGGGAAACGGCGGCCAGAAGCAGGCTTAGGCCGACAACGGGAACCCAGCTTCGTCCCCGGATGGCGGCGTAAAAAAGCCACAACGCGATGGGCATGGCGACGGCCGAGTGGTGAAAGTCCGGCTGATGGGCGAAATTGACCGAGTTCTCGAACAGGGCGTGATCCTTGAGAAATACGAGCAGGATCATCGCCCGCTCCACCAGGCCCCGGGCCCCCAGGGCGACGGCGATCCGGGCGGCGGCGAGGAAGGACGCGGCCACGCTCAGCACGTAAAGGATGGCGATGAAGCGGTCATCCAGCCAGATTTCGCCAAGCATCTTCGGCAACAGGTAGTAAATGGTCAGCTTGAAGGGCGACCCGGACGAAGACAGCTCGTTGCCGACAATGGGATCGCCGGCCATAAGGTTGGGATGAATGGCGTTGATGGTAAAGCCGGCGTAATAGTGGCTGCTCTCCAGGCCGGGAAAATACTTGATGCTCAACAGGACGGCGAAAAGCAGGACCAGGAAAAGAATGATCTTTTCCTCGACGGACGGTTGGGTCGGCGATGGCATCGGTGAATTTTTTCAGTGAAGGGTCGTTGGCGCCGTTGCGGGGAGCAGGCTCGTCGATCCTGGGAATCAGGCCCGGGAACGCTTGTTGCGGACGACGATGTCAAACAATCGCTGCTCAAGCACGTTCGAAGGCTTGAACTTGCTTTTAAACAGGTTGGAAACCACCCGGACGATCCGCTTGGGGTAGGCCAGATAGGCCAGGGAATAGAAAACCGTCAACAGCAGAATTCTCGTAAGCACCAGGGTCCGGGCGCCCACGTGTTCGGAATAGGTATGGGTCTTGGTCAGGTCGAAATAGGTCAGCAGGGAAAGAAAATACTTGTCGTCTGGCGGCGCGATCCTGTTTTCCCGGCGCAGGCGTTCATACAGTTCCGATCCGGGATAGGGCGAAAAAATGGCCAGGTTGCAGTCGTCGGCGCCCAGCAGGGCCATCTTGACGCCGAACAGGACCGTCTTGAAAATGTCCGAAGGGCGGTCATCGGGAAAACCCATGACCAGGTTGATCTTGACCGTATGCCCGATGCGCTTGGCCTGGCGGATGCTGTCGACAATCCTGGGCAGGCTGAGTTTCTTTTTGATCGCCTTCAGGGTTTCTTCCGACCCGCTTTCCGGCGCATAGGTGATCAACCGGCATCCGGTTTCATAAAGGGCGGTCAGGGTATCCTGGTCCAGGGCTTCCGACCGGGTGCCGGACGGAAGCTGCCAGGTGATGTTCAGGTCGCGGCGTTTCAATTCGCCGCAAAAGGCAAGGGTCCAGTCTTTCTTGACGATCGCCGTCAGGTCGAAAAAATCGATGCTGTTGGCGTTGTATGTTTTTACAAGATACTCGATCTCGTCGACCACATCCTTGGGATCGCGCATCAGGTACCGGGTGGTCCACATCAGCGGGTTGGAGCATAACGTGCACTGGTAAGGGCAGCCCCGCGTCGCCAGGATGGGCATGTGCCGCCCCATGCCGATACCCATGGCCCAGTTGGGCTGGAAATAATTTTCCACCTTGCACAGGTCCCAGGCGGGGCGGGGCAGGGTGTCGATGTGGGTGATGCGGTTGCTGAAGCCGGTGGAAACATAGGCGCCGTTTTCGTCGACATAGGAAATTCCCGGTGAATCGCTCACGTCGCGCCCGTGGAACAGGCGATGGACCAGTTCGAGAAAGGTCAGTTCCGCTTCGCCGGCGATGACGAAATCGATTTCCGGGCAATCGCGAAGAGTATATTCGGTGAATGCGGTCGGGTGTTCACCGCCGACGACGATCACCATCTTGGGAAACGCCTGGCGCACTTCTTTTATGAAGTCCCTCTGGGGCAGCCATTCCTGGGAAAACATCAACGATACGCCCAGCACATGGGTTTGGGGATCGATCATGCCGATCAGGGCTTGCGTATCCAGTCCCTGAAGATTGTAGTTGCCGCACGCCGAACGGCGAATGTTGAAAATATCCTCTCCCTGGGCGTCGATGATGCCCACCGGGTAACCCGCGTTGCGCAACACCGAAGCCAGGTACCCCAGGCCCAGGGGCGGCAGGATGGCGGCGCTGTAGGTGGTCGCCGACAGGACCGAAAAGGGCCGGACGATCTGGACCTTGCGGGTTTCGCCCCGTGGCGCCGCGAACTGGACGTAAGCATCGTCGACCCGCCGGTCGTCGGTGGACCGCAGGCGCCGCTTGGGCCGCCCGCCGTCCGCCGGCGATGGCTGGCCGGGAAGGGGGCCCATATCCTGGGTGACGAAGGCCGGCGGATGTTCGGGTGCGGGTTCGGGGACGGACATTGGGTTTTTTATTCTCGAGGGTGTTCTGGCGAGGATTCTGGCGAGGATACCGGCGAGGATGGGTCTTGCGAACGGCGCAGCGTCAGGGTGACGACCTCGCCCCGCTTGAACAACCGGTAGGGCAGGATGGAGGTGCCGGCGCCGATATTGGTGAAGCCGGCCATGCCGTCGTGGTTCCACGGGCCTTCGCCGAAATCCCGGAACCGTTCAAGGCTCACGTGCAGCGCCTTTCCATTGGGCAGGCAGATTTGTCCGCCATGGGTGTGCCCGGCAAGATACAGCCCGTATCCCTGATCCCGGGCCAAATCGGCCAGATCGGGGGAGTGGGCCAGCAGGACCTTGAATTCGCCAGTGGAACTGCCAGTGGAATCGCCAGAGGAATGGCGCAGGGCCCGCAGGATCTCGCCGGTATAGAAATAGCTGGGATCGTCTATGCCGGTAACGGTAATGGAGCCGCCGTCGCGGGTTATGGCCGCCGATTCATTGACCAGGACCCGAATTCCCAGGGATTCGAGAACCTCGACGCATTTCCAGCTGTCGTGGTTGCCAAGCACGGCAAACACCCCATCCCTGAAACGCGTCGACCCGAGAATTTTTTTCAAGGGGCCGGCGTAACATTCCGCCGGGGCGAAAAACCGGTCCACCAGGTCGCCGGTAATGACCATGGCGTCGGCGTTGACGCCCGACAGTCTTTCACAGATCGAATCCTCCAGGCCGGGAAGACTGTCGAAATGGGGATCGCTCAGGTGGACCAGGCGGTACCCGTCGAACTGCGGCGGCAGGCGGGGCAGGGAAATCCGATGCTCGACAAGGGCGATATCCCGGGTCCGGGCGACCAGATAATCATGCAGGCGCGACAACGGGGAAGGCAGGTTGTCCAGGTTGAACATGCTGACGAAGCGCCGGAAGACATGCAGCTTCGACGTGGACTTGGGCCCGTTGAAGGAGTGCAGGCTGCCGCTATCTTCCATATGGGCCCGAAGCTCCCGCCAGGCGGCGCGCAAGTCGGCGGCCTCTCCGTCGGCGGGCTCCAGGGCGGCTTCGATAGGGTATTGGAAATTCATGTATTGGGGTGCCTGGTTCTATAAGGCTGCCTGGTTCGGTGGTTCCGGCCCGCCGGGTTGACGCCACCCCGGATCGGGGCCTGGCCAATCAAAGTCTTACGGGATGCCAGGAATGGTGGCGCTCACGCCAAGAACGCAGGATATCAAAGCCCTCAAAACCGGTCAACGAAACTTCTGAAAAGGCCTGGTTTTCAAAGGGATATTGAAGTTAGCGGGCCGGCGTGGCGACAACGAACGTCTGCTTGCCCATCAGCCATTGGGCGGGCGGGAAGGCAAGGTAAAGCCGCACCATCCACGGCGCCCGGGGAACGGACGATTTGGACGTATAGGGAAGGAATCGCCGCTTCACGTAAACGATGTCGTATCCGGAAAGCTCAAGCGCTTCGATCAGGGACTTGTCGGTGAGGATGGTCTTGTGATCGATAAAATCGAAATAGGCGGCGCCCACCAGGGCGAAGTTGGGCTGCAAAACGAGAAGCCGGCCGGCCGGCTTCAAGCGCTTGCGGGCCTGTTCCAGGAAACGAAGAACCTGCCCGCCGCTTTCCAGGTGTTCGAGAAAATTGCTCATGAAGATGACGTCGAAAGTCTCGCCCGTGTCCGCTTGCGCAAGGTCGCTCGCGTGAAGGAACGCAACGCCCGGCGCGCACCGTTCCACCGTCGAGGGGTCCGCGTCCATGGCCACCCGGCGCCCGGCGGCGACAAGGTTGATGAAATTGCAAAGCCCGGCGCCGACATCGAGAACCGCGTCATCCGTCCCCACCCAGCGCTGGAAGAAATGATCGACCAGCACCCGCCATACCGCTTCCATGGCCTGGCGGTCGCCGGCGTCGAACCGGTGCCCGTACATGGCGGTCAGATCGAACCCGCCCGGTTTTTCGGACCCCGGTTTTTCGGACAATGTTCTAGGACCTCGCGGAAAGTTTGCGGCCGGCGAACGCGGGCCACATGCGGACCATCAGCCAGATCATGGCCAGGCCCGTCTTCCAGGCTCCCCACAGGGTGCCGGTGATTTTGGATTCGCCCACCCGTCCCCGGTAGGTAACCGGTATTTCGATGAAGCGGACATCGTTCATGCAGGCGGCGATGATCATGTTGGGCAGGAAATGGGATTTTCCGACAAACAGGTCGGGAAGAATCTTTTTCACCGCTTCGCCGCGAATAAGCCGGAACGTACATCCGCAATCGGAAAGGGAATGGGTCTTGTAAAGAATCTCCATCCCCTTGGCGACAAAGTAATTTCCCAGCCGCAAGAACCATTTCATGTTGGCGTCTTCCCAGATCAGGCCGGGATAGGTACGGGTCCCGCAAACCATTTCGAACTCGTCCGAATAGGAAAGCAGCTTGATGATATCCTGTGGATTGAAGGTGCCGTCGGGTTCGCAGAGGACGATAATATCGGCCCGGGTCTCGCGGAGACCCCGTTGCAGGGCGTTGCCGTATCCCTGCTTGACTTCATCGATCACCGTCGCCCCCGCCTCTCGGGCAAGGGGTCCCGTCCGGTCGGTGGAGTTGTTGTTGACGACGATCACTTCATCGACAATCCGTGAATCCCGGAAATAGGACAGGTCGACGAATTCGCCCACCGTGCGGGCGACGTTGGCTTCTTCATTGTAGGCGGGCATGATGACCGCGATGGTTTTATTGTTCCACATGTCCGATTGATGTTCCCCCGCGTGCCGGCTTGAACCCCGGCGGTCAGAAGAGCCTTTCCGACCAGGTCCTGGGCGTGATGTCGTTGATGATTTCCAGGTCCAGGTGGTACTTGAAGGGAACCGGGCCGCGGTTGCGAATGTAATCGATCATCTGCTGCAAACCGTCCTTCAGGCTGACCGAAGTGCCGTAGCCCAAAAGCCGCCGGGCCTTGTCCGCCGAACAGGTGGCCATCTTCACTTCCTGGGGGCGGTCCGGATGAAATTCCGGGTTCAGGTTGAAGCCCAGCAGGTTGGCGATGATCTCGGCCAGGCCGATGATCTCGACGAATTCCTCGTCGGGGCCGATATTGATGGTTTCCCCGGCGATCTCTTCGCGGAAGGCCATCTCCTTGAGGCAGTAAATACAGTCGTCGATGAACGAAAAGCAGCGCTTCTGGGTGCCGTCGCCATAGATGATCGGTTGGCGGCCCAGCAGCATCAGGTTGATCATGATGGCGGCCACGTTGCGGTAGGGGTCGTCGTATTTCTGCCGTGGGCCGATGATGTTGTGGGGGACGGCGATGACGAATTCCCCACCGTGAACCCGGCACAGGTTCTTCAAAATCTCTTCCGCCGCTACCTTGCCGATACCATAGGGGTCCTCCGGACGGGTTGGATAATCCTCCCGGAAGGGCACCTTGTTTTCCCCATACCGCGCCATGGACGAACAGAACACGATCCGCCCCACCCGGTTCTGGATGGCGGCGCTGAACACCGCCACCGACGCGTCAACGATGTTCCGGGTCACCAGGTGGGGTGAAAACACCGACAGGCCCTCGTAGGCCGTGGCCGCCGCGTGATAGACCACGTCGCAGCCTTCGGTCAGGCGCAGCATGGTCTCGAACTGGCAGCAATCCACCTGGTGGAAATCCACCTTTTCGGGAACGTTATCCAGGTGGCCGCCGATCATGTTGTCGCAGCCGACGACGACGTGGCCGTCGGCCAGAAAGGCGTCGGCCAGATGGCTGCCGAGAAATCCGCCTACCCCGGAAACGAATATTTTCATGGAATGG
>JAJRSS010000256.1 GCA_024278615.1 Alphaproteobacteria bacterium | reverse complement strand
GGATGTCGGTGTAAAGCTCGGCCGCGTCCGGCTCGGGGCTGGACTGGGCGAAGTCGGCGGCGGCGGTGACGCGGAATTTCACTTGCCGGTCGATGTCCTTGAGGTCTTCTTCCGTCGCCAGTTTGCCGTCCAGCAGGCGGGCGCGCAGGTTGTCGATGGGGTCGCTTTCCTTGCGCACCTTGCTGACTTCCTCCTTCGAGCGGTATTTGGCCGGGTCGGACATGGAATGGCCGCGATAGCGGTAGGTCTTCATCTCCAGGATGTAGGGGCCCTTGCCGGCCCGGCAGTGCCTGAGCGCCTTTTCCGCCGCCAAGTGCACCGCCACCACGTCCATGCCGTCCACCTGGGCGCCGGGGATTCCGTGGGCGGCGCCGCGCTGGTACAAGTCGGTGGTCGCCGAGGCCCGGGCCACCGACGTGCCCATGCCGTACTTGTTGTTTTCGATGATGTAGAGCACCGGCAGGCGCCACAGCCCGGCCATGTTGAAGGACTCATAGACCTGGCCCTGGTTGATCGCCCCGTCGCCGAAATAGACGCAGGCGACGCCGCCGTCGCCACGATAGCGGTGGGCGAAGGCCAGGCCGGTGCCGATGGGCACCTGGGCGGCGACGATGCCGTGGCCGCCGAAGAAGTTGGCTTCGCGGCTGAACATGTGCATGGAGCCGCCCTTGCCCTTGGAATAGCCGCCGGACCGCCCGGTCAGTTCGGCCATCACGCCCTTGGGGTCCATGCCGGCGGCCAGCATGTGGCCGTGATCGCGGTAACTGGTGATTACCGTATCCTGGGGCTCGGCCGCCGTCTGCACACCGACGACCACCGCCTCCTGGCCGATATACAGGTGGCAAAAGCCGCCGATCAGGCCCATGCCGTAAAGCTGACCGGCCTTTTCCTCGAAGCGGCGGATGAGCAGCATATGCCGGTAATAGTCCAGCAGTTCGCCGCCGGAAGCTTTGGCGGAAGCCTTGGCGGGGGATTTGGCCGACTTGGCCGGCCCCTTGGCGGCGGCGGTCTTTTTTGAAGTGGTCTTTTTGGCGGCGGCTTTTTTCGCCCCCGCCGAACTTTTAGACGCCGTGCGTTTGACACCCTTACCCATGCTTTTTCCCCATCCCTTGTCGCTTTGGCCCTTGCACCTTGGCCCTTATTGCCTTGCCCCTTGTCACTTCCCCGGTTCCCGCAAGGCGGGAGGAACCTAGGGGATCAAGGAAACAATTGCAAGGCAGGAGAAACCATAAAGTATTGTAAATAAACGTAATTATTTTTCTTAACTGGCAATTGGTTAATCGACTGATTTTCCGCCTAACCGCCTCAACCATCGTCATGCCGGAAACCGGTTTTCCCAATTCCATCAAGAATTGGCTGGAAAACCGCGTTATACCGGTTCGCCAAAGAACGGGCTCGGACCTCGCCCTTCGACGAGCTCAGGGTGAGGCCCTCATGCTGAGCGAAGTCGAAGCATGAGGGCCGTTTCGGAATGTCCCTTTTCATTGGCGAACTGATATTATCCGGTTTCCAGGAGCCAAGCGGGAACGCTTCCGGCATGAGAACTTGGCGGCATGGGGGCTTGGCGCCCTGGATCACGGATCGTAAGTCTCACCAGCGGAAAAACCTTCGGTTTTCCGGGTTCAACATAGCGTCCGGGATGACGTTGGGGGGGTAGCCGGTTCACTCACTGGGCGGCCGGAGACAGGGGAATGACGATCTCATCGGCGAGGCCGTAGTTGAGCATCAGCCGGGCCCGTTCATCCAGCATGTCCGGGTCCAGGCTGGCCGGATTGAGCAGCCCGACGCGGCGTTCCAGCGCCGCCCGCGCCGCGGCGGTTTCGGCGGCTTCGGCGCCGGCCGCCGCCACCTGTTGGTTGATCTTCAGCCAGGCGATCAGCCCCCGGTCCCCCTGCACAGCATGGAAGGCCACGTAGCCCATGGCGCTGATGCCCAGCACCGGGCCGATGACATAGCGGGCGCGGGATCGAATTTCAAAAAGCAGACCCTTGGACAAGGCGGAACTCTTTTGTTTTGGTTCACCGCCCCATATGGCGGGGCGAATCGAATCGGCGGGATGAGTATGCCCGCGAACGGGTTAAGGCGCAATTAGAGGGGGATTTAGCGAGTTTTGTTCGAGGGCCGATCGAGAACTTACGGCACTAGGAACGCCATTTTTCAGTAGCTTGTAAATCCCCCGGTGGAGCCGGCCGCCGACCCTACGCACCAGAGGCTTCCAGTGTGTCACCAAAGGTGGGAGCGGGGAACCAGGATAGTTTGGGCCAAAAGAACCAAATGGGCAATAGGCCCTAATTTGTGTGGGGTTAGCTCATATTCAATTGGTAAGGTTTCCTGATTTAATGCAAAAAGCCCCCGCTTCAACTGAGAGCAGGCCACTGGATCAATAATTTGTTACCTCGCTATTTTCCAATGCTCAAATTCCTCAGCCAGCCATCGATCGATCGCCTGTTGGATGTCGGCAGATTGCCGTTCGTCCAACACTCCAGAAACTGCCATCATCCAGCTTTCATAAAGTGATGCCATTGCCCAAAGCGGGTTTGAGGCGTTTGTTGCGCCACGTTTCAATGCTTCATGTCGAAACTCCTTTGCTCTGGTTAGGTGCCGACGAATAACCTCGTCCATCTGAGCACCGGGAGCAGCAGTGTTCTCAATTTCCTCAGCAGCGGTGAAAATTTCATTAGCGACTGCCTGCGCAACACTCTGTTGTTCCTCACTAGGCAAATCGCGGACTGCACGGAGCGTTTTTTGAGTATCGGACGCGAGAAAGCCTGAATACGCCTTTTTTTTCCATCCGAACATACCTAGCCTCCATCTCTATATTGGGTAACAGTACAGCTGAGTGCGCATATCTTAACCACATTCCTCACTCACCCCTAATCGGCATGTCCAGCGCAATTTCCTTATAAGGTACGCGCGGCGCGATGCGGTCATGGCGGCCCTTGGTTAATTTCACCAGGCCGCGTAGCCGGCCATCTTCTTCAGGGTGCGGGTCAGGCTGGGCTTGGTGCGGCCGGATGATTGCGCAAGCTCGGTCAGGGATTGCGGCTGTGTTTCGGCGATCAGGTTGAGCAGGGCGTGGTTGCAAAATCATACGACTTTTCAACAGGTTTATCTACGCTAACCGCTTAATTGACGGCGTGTCGTGAATAATTCAGGTTAGACCGCTCACACAGAATTTGACTAGCCTATCACTCAATGATATCGTATCAATAAGTGATAGGATAAATGATGGCCGATGCGCCCCGCGATCACAGCCTTGATGCCTTGCTTGACCTCAATGGCCAAAAACTGGCCGTGGACGAGGAGGGGCGCTACTGGGCCGAATTCAGCGCCAAAAAGGTTAAGCCGTCGCCGGAGCGCCCCCACGGCCTGAATTATGCGCTAACGCTCCATGACCGGAAAACGGGTAGGCGTCTGGTAGGTTTCGATAACGCCCATGCTGTTGCCCCGACAAAAGGACCGGGTGGCAAAAAGCGACGAAAACATGACCACAAACACCGGCTGCTCACGATCCAGCCTTATGACTATCATGACGCCGCTGCACTGGTTGCCGATTTCTGGCGCACCGTGGACAGCGTCCTGAAAGAGAAAGGAGTATACCCATGACCACGTTGAAAGTAGGCATTGCCAGCTATGAAGAAATGAAAGAACGCACCATGGCTATTGCCCGTGGCGAGTACAAGCCGAAGCGCGGTGAGCCGAAAGTATGGTTCACATCCTTGCAAAGCGCCGCGCGCGTACTCTCATTTGATAACCGTATCCTTTTGGGCCTGATTGCCGAACAGCGCCCGGATTCAATTGCCGAACTGGCCAGGCTGTCAGGACGTTCAGCCAACAATCTGTCCCGTACGCTAAAGACCATGGCCCGCCTTGGTCTTGTAACGATGGAGAAGAAGAAAAGGGGCCGCAAAGCGCCGCGTTTTTCCTATGATGACATCATGCTTGATATTCCGATCCCTATCGGGAAAGCAGCGCATATGGTACAGGCTGCCGAGTAGGGTACCCAGCCCACATAGATTTTGTTGCGCTGGTTTCTCAAGCGCTCCAGCAATTCATCATAGGGTTCCGCCCAGCCAACCGAAGGTCCCATGGATGGGAGTTCCGGAGACACAATACTCTCAATTCATGAATTGGCCGACGCCATATATTCCGGACCACATGATTCCCCCTACGACGCCCGCACATTTTCCCGGAACCATTCCACCAACTGATCTTCCGTCAGCGATCCATCGGCGACGCCGAGCATGGTGAACACGGTGTCGGTCGGCGGCGAGGCCAGCTCGTACCCGTTCAAATATAAAAACGTGTCCGCCGTGACCAGCGCCGTGCGTTCGTTGCCGTCGTTGAAGCCGTGGTTTTTCCCGATGCCGCAGGCATAAGCGGCCGCCAACTTGGCGATATCGTCGCAGCCCTCATCGGCGGCCATGTTTTGCGGCCTGGCCATGTTTGAAATGGAACCCAGGGCGGACTCGACCAGCCCCTTGTCCCGGAATCCGGCCGGCCCGCCGTGTTCGGCCAGTTGTTCGTCGTGAACGGCGAAAACAACTTCCGCCGCGACCCAGACGAATTCGCTCATTTCGCCAGTTCGTGCAAGGCGGTCCGGTGCTTGGCCATGATCTTGCGGGCCGCTTCCATCTGCTTGGCGAACTCGGGATCATAAGGCGTGATCTTGTAGCCCTCCGGCGTTTCCGTCAGATGCACCACATCGCCGCTTTCCAGCTTCATCTTCCGGCGCACTTCCTTGGGCAGGATCATGCCGACGGAATTTCCCATCTTGGTCAGTTTCAGTTCCACGATCTTACTCCTGGGGTTCTTACGGTAAGGGATATTGTACTTACATCGGTAAGTACAATCAAGTTACCGGCCCGACCCTTGACTCGGGCCTCAATCGATCGTATGTTCTTTCTTTGTTCTTGAACATGGTGAATAAGGAGAAACAAGCGCGCGGGGCGGATTCCCGTGCCTTGTGGTGTGTTTTTTATCCCAGGTTCGTCTTGTCGGAGTCCCATCTATCCGGGCCTCCCCCCCCGAACCGGGTTTCTTTTCGGATCAGGGCCGGACCCTGCCCAGGCCCGAAATGACTACAAATGTTTACCCGCGATTATAAACTTGACATACGTAAACAATTAGGGTACAATTTCTCCAACGATGGAGAGAGAAATGGCCCAACACCCTACGATCCAAGACTTTATGAAACAGTTTCCCGACGACGACGCCTGCCTGGACT
>JAJRSS010000024.1 GCA_024278615.1 Alphaproteobacteria bacterium | reverse complement strand
TGCCAAAAAACGCCCGCCGCCACCGAACCATGCCATCGCAGGTGGCAGGTAAAACGACCCTGGACTGTCGAAAGCAACCCGGCGCGGAAAAATGACAGCCGCTAAAATACTTCATGAAATATCCGGGCTAGCCCATGGAACCTGGCAAAGGGTCCCGCCCTGACAACGGACAATCCGGCGAAAGAGGGCTCAAAAAGGCGAAAAACCATCCGCAAGGCCTGGAACTTAAGGAAATTAGGGAAAAATTAGGCCCGGTTGCCGATCATGGGCGGAAGTTCGATAATGCCCCTTGTTATCCTAAAAAAACCCCAACCCCCCGGCCTTCCCGTGAAACTGATCGTCCAGATTCCCTGTTACAACGAAGAAAATACCCTGCCCCAGACGGTGGCCGATATCCCGCGGCGGATCGACGGCGTGGACACGGTTGAAATTCTGATCGTCGACGACGGCTCCACCGACCGGACGGTGGAGGTGGCGCGCCAGATCGGCGTCGATCATATCGTCCGCAACAAATCCAACAAGGGGCTGGCCCGCGCCTTCCGCGCCGGGCTCGATGCCTGTTTGAGCCATGGCGCCGACATCATCGTCAACACCGACGGCGACAACCAGTACGCCGGCAAGGACATCCCCAAGCTGATCCGCCCCATCCTGGACGGCGCCGCCGACATGGTCGTCGGCGACCGCCAGACGGCCAGGGTGGCCCATTTCTCGGCCCCCAAGAAGGCCCTTCAGTGGCTGGGCAGTTCCATCGTCCGCCGGCTGTCGGCGACGGACATTCCCGACGCGGTGAGCGGATTTCGCGCCATCTCGCGCGAGGCGGCGATCAACCTCAACATCGTCTCGTCGTTCTCCTACACGGTCGAGATGCTGATCCAGGCCGGCAAGAAGCACATGACCATCGCCTCGGTGCCCGTGGACACCAACCCCAAGACCCGGGAATCCCGGCTTTTTGCCAGCATCCCGCAATTCATCGAACGCTCGCTGACGACCATGATCCGCATGTACGCCATGTACCAGCCGCTGCGGTTCTTTTTCTACCTGGGCGTGGTGCAGTTGCTTATTGGCGCCGTGCCCATCGTGCGGTTCCTCTATTTCTACGCCATCGGCGAGGGTGGCGGGCATATCCAGTCGCTGATCCTGGGCGGCGTTCTCATCATCACCGGGTTTATCACTTTCCTGGTGGGGCTGGTGGCCGACCTCATCAACTTCAACCGCCAGCTCCTGGAAATGACCCTGGAACGGGTACGGCGGATGGAGTTGGGGGAAGCGGCCGCCGGCGCCGCCTCGGTCAAGGAGAAGGCGCCAGGAGCCCAAGATCGTGCCGATAACTGATCCACGCGAGCACGGCAGAATCTTATGCGTAACTTCGAATTTTCCCCGCTGGGAGGGCGACAGCACCACGCCCTTCGTTCTTCACCTCTGCCAGGATCTGCAGGCTCTGGGTTGGGAGGTGGATGTTGTGGCCCCCCACGCCCCCGGCTGCGCCATGCGCGAAACCCTGGGCGGCGTCAAGGTTGAACGATTTCGCTACCTTTGGCCGGAAAGCCAGGAAACGGTCTGTTACCACGGCGGGGCGCTGGTCAACCTCCGCCGCGACAAGACCAATTTCCTCAAACTGCCTGCCTTGGTTCTCAGCGAATGGTGGGCGATTTACCGGCGGCTGAGAACCCGCCAATACGATCTTTTACATTCCCACTGGATTTTGCCCCAGGGGTTCACGGGGGTGCTTGCGGCCAAGCCACTTGGGATACCCCATGTGATCACCGTTCACGGCAGTGATGTGCTGTCGTTGCCCGGAAAGATGTTGGGAAAGTTCAAGCGCTTTGCCTTGAATAGGGCGGATATAGTATCCGTGAACAGTTCCGTGACCCGAAAGGCGGTGCTAAATCTGACTTCGAAAATCGCCGCTCTGCATACCATCCCTACAGGCGTGACAAACGTAGAACCAAATCCCAAATCGACAGCAGGGATTCGAAAGGAATTTCGAAGAGAGAACGGCCCGCTGCTTGTTTTCGTCGGAAGGCTTGTTTACGAGAAAGGTATCGATGACCTCATAAACGCAGCGCACATATTGAAGGCCAGAATGCCCGATTTGACCGTTCTGGTGATCGGTGACGGCCAGGACCGGCCCGCGCTTGAGAAACAGGCGGAACAATTGGGTGTGCAAGACAGGGTTAAGTTCAAGGGGTGGGTGCCTCCCGAGCAGGTCCCCGATTACATGGCTGCGGGGGACATTTTTGTAGGACCATCCAAAATGTCACCGGAAGGCGGAGTTGAAGCACAGGGATTAACTTTCGCCGAAGCCATGCTGGCGGGATGCCCGGTAATTGCGACACGAAGCGGCGGCATACCCGATATTGTTCGGCATGAAGAGACAGGACTGCTGGTATCCGAAAGCGCGCCGGATGAAATTACCGCTGCGGTGGAGAAGTTGGTGAATGATCCCGGGTTGAGGAATCGGCTGGTCAATTCCGGCCGGGAACTTGTAAGGGAAAAATACGTAAGGCCAAAACCGGCTGAAACATTTAGTGCCATTTTTGAGGATTTGAAGGAACCCTCAGGAATAGCCTAACGTATTTCACCATGATTTTGAGCGATTGAGCGAGAAACCGGTCAGAAGGCCCGAACTGTAGCCTAAATCGCCACAAAATCTGTCGAACAAATGGGGAGTAGCTCATACCGGAACGTCCGATTGTGCGTCCATTTACCTTGCGACACCACCAGACATTTTATGGTTCATCACTAATATAGAAATAGAAATCGGCGAAAGAGGTTTCATCGGGTGAATTGGGATCGAAAGGGTAGCGATTAGGCTCCATTCCTAATAAGGACCAACCTTTAGCATTAGCCTCAATCCAGTTGGTAAACTGGCGGTGGCGTACGTGGGGGCTGGAAGGGACACTTTCAAAATTGCTGGAATAAATCACAACGTACCGCTTGGACAGAGAAAAAAGTTCTCGCATATAGCATTCGAACACGTCGTCTTCAACCAAATGGTAGGTAACGTCGAGCGACATTGCGAGGTCGAAGGTTTCGTTTATGTCTTCGAAATTTCCGGATATCGCAAAGCGTTTTGTATTATCCTCCGCGAATTTCTTGCGGCAGAACTCTACCGCAATTGGTGAAATATCGAAACCGAGATACGAGGGATAATTTGCCAATGCCAATTGACTCCCGTCACCACATCCGAGTTCGACTACATTTCGGACATTCCATTCGGTCACGATTCGGTTTAGGACTTCCGCCTTGTAAACCGCTAATCGGCCATAAGAGCCGGCCCCTGAAGTTCCGCCCTGATTGTAACGGCGTTCCCAATAATCAGCGGATCCTCTAAATTCAAGCCGCCTATAAAGCCAATAAAACTCTATGCTGAGAGGGCCGAGGACGGGAACGCGTGAAAGCCAAATCTTTAGTTTTTGCATGTATATCGATATCGCCTATCTGTCGCCACTCTTGGTCGGGTCCAGTTTATACGGCTATTTTCATTTTTTCCTCCTTCAATTTTGTTGGCTTGAGACTATCATCCCGGAAGACTGAAGTGAGACCACCAAAAGTGGCTGACTCCATCCCTCCAATCAAATACTGAGCCGACTGAAATACCCCTATCGGTTTCTCCGGAGAGCTTATTTGGGTAAAGTGGCTATCGAATCGAATTCATCTAGAGAATATCGGATTATTGAATACTTCGCCCTTCACAACGAAAAGCTGTTCGAATTGATCGCAGACGAATTCTCCCCATCTGATATTCATGAGAACGTGTTTCTGCGACAAGGGTGGTGAGAACGACTAGGGGGTGGCCCATTGCCGAACAAGCGCCTTTCCATCGCGCGAAACTTCAGCGCTCTCCTGTCCACCCAAATTGCTGGACGTGGGGTGCGATTTATTTATCTTATCGCCATCGCCCGTATTCTCGAACCCGGTGAAGTGGGGCTCTATACCTACGGCATCGCTTTCTACCTGACACTTCTCGGTCTCTCCTTTTTTGGCCAGGATTCTTTGCTTTCAACCCGCATCGGCGGTCACCGGTACAAATTCCCGGTAACGGCGGCGCACAGCTTTACGGTCATCCTTGCCGCCACCGGCATCACGGTGATCTTCGCATTCGTTTTTCTGAACTTGACCGAGACGGACACCGCGGTGCTGGGCGCCCTGAGCTTCTTTCTTTTGGCCCTCATCGCCCGTGGATTTGCGTTATGGGTGCGAAGCTGCTTCATCGCCCTGGAACAGGCGACCTGGATTCCACGCTATGAGCTGACCTTCCGGGGGCTTGAGGCGGTGACCGGCACGGCGGCGCTGTTCATGGGCGGCGGGTTGCTGACCGTGTGCTTCCTGCATTTCTTTTTCTGGGGCCTGGAAGCCGCCGCTTCGTTCCGGCTGCTGGCGAAGCGCCAGGGATTTCGCCTGCGCCTGGGAACCAACCGGCGGTTGCTGAAAGGATTTCTTTCCATTTCCGCCCTCTTCACGGCGAACGCCTGGTTCCTGGCCGCCTTTTCCCAGGTGGGCATCGTCGGCCTGCGGCTGGTCCAGCCCGACGCCGCCGTGGTCGCCTATTTCGCCATCGCCATGCAGTTTTTCACCACCCTGATGATCTTTCCCATATCCCTGTCCCAGGCCATCGTGCCCGGCCTCAGCCGCGCCCACCGCAACCGGACGGAAGCCGACCTGCAAACCGTGGCCACGGCCATGAAGGCGGCCCTGATCATTGGTGGCATGGTCGCCGTGGCGGCGAACGCCGTCGGGCCGTGGGTCATCGCGTTATTGTTCGGTGAACGCTATCTGGCGGCCGGGGAAACCTTCGCCTGGCTCGGTTGGGCCATCGGCCCCTATGGGGCCGCCTTCATGGCGGCGCAGGCGCTGAACGCCCTGGACGCCCGGGGCAGGGGGGCGGCGGCCGCCCTGGTCATGGTCGGCGTCCACGTGGCGGTGATGGCCGTGCTGGTGGCGCTGGCGGGGCGGGCCGGCGGCTGGGCGGGCGGCTATATCGACGCCGCCACCGCCGGGGTGCTGGCCGGGTCCGTCCTCGGCGCGGCGGCCGCCCTGGCCGCCCTTGGCTCCAGGGTGAAGGTAGCGGGCCACGGGTGGTGGATCAGGCCCATGGTCCTGACCGCCATCCCGGCGGGCATCATGCACCTGGCGCCCCTGCCGCCGCTGGCCGCCGGCGCCCTGTCGCTTGTGCTGCTGGCGGCGCTGACCTGGATGACGGGGGTTTTCTCCCGCGCCGAGCTGGAACGGATTGCCGGGCGGCTCGGGATTGGGCGGCCGCATTCCCTTTGATCTACCGATCCGGGAGTTTCGGCCTCAAGATTTTTGCCTCATGGTAAACTGGAATATCCCGGTTCCCCGCTGTTCCCCCGCATCCGCGACCGTCCGCGAAGACGGGGCGACTCCCGTTGCTTCAATTGGCGCCAACGTTATTGGGGAGCGCCGGCGGCACGGAACAGGACGACTTCGGGGTTTCCGAATATCAGCTTGTAGCGTATGGATTCCGGCACGAATCGTTCCAGTCCGGTGATGGTCAGCAAGGTGCCGATATGGCGTTTGGGCGGCCGTTTGCGCCAGACGACCCGCCAATCGGAACCAAGGGCAACGCCGGCCTTGACGTCCTTGTCCACCACCGCCCACCGGACGAATGCCGCTGGATTGTAAAAAAACAGGGCGCCGGCGGGTGGAGCCCCTTCCTTGGCCAGGCCAGGTTTCGCGCCTTTCCATTTCAGCATGCGCCAGGAACGCCCAAGGGTCGCCGGGTCCGAGTAGACGGGTTCCGCCGAACCCGCGATTAGGCTGGAATAGGTCTCGGCGCCGAATCTGGGATACCGGTTTTCCAGGGAGAGGCTGAAAAAATTCGTCGCCAGCAGCACCGAACCGAAAACCATCGCGGCCCGGGGTTTCAGCGCCTTGCGCAGCCAGATCCCGACCAAAATGGCCGCCGCGGCCGTTACCGGAGCGAAATACCTGGGCAACGGCCTCACGGCGCCGGCGTAGGAAATCCACAAAAACCACACCGCCGCGAACCCCACCAGCAGCCGGCAGAATGTTCGTTGTTCGCCGGTCAACGTCCGCCCGCGCCAAAGGGCGAAGGCCGCAGGCGCCGCAAAATAATAAAGCAGGCCGAACTCCTGGTTGACAAGGACGGCCAGCCACGGCCCGATCAGGCGATTGTCGCTGATATTCCCCGTTCCGGCGCCGAAATTCCCGCTGCGGATTCCAACTCCCCCGTGAGTGGAAACAACGGAATACAATCTGTAAAGCGGGCCTTCTCCCAGGTATACGTAGTAGAGCCATTCCATGCCCACCACGATCCAGAATCCCGCGGCGACAATGAAATAGCGTGGGCGGGAAATCCAGGCGCCGAGCAAGAAGAGGATGGCGACATAGATGGCGAAACCCGCCGCCGTTTCCCTGGTCATGAACGCGAAGCCGGCGGAAATGCCGGACAGAAGCAGGAAGACCGCCCAACGTTTGTCGGGATCGGCGTACGATTTCGATGGAACGGCGCCGTGGAGAAAAACAAGGGCCGCGAAACTGAAAAAGGTTTCCGGAAGGTCGGCGTTGACAATGCTTGCGCTTACCGGAAAAAGAGGCGTGCTCAAGACCAAGATCGCGGCGACACTGGCCGTTGTCGGGTCGAAAAGCCGGCGGACGAAATAGTAGACCAATGCGACGAGGGCCAGGAAATAAATCAGTGACGGTAAAGCCAGGGACAACGCGGACTGACCGAAAAGGCCCACTGACGCCGCCAAGGGGAATACCACCGTATGCCGAAAACCCCAATGCGTGGTCGGAAGGACGGGAGATTCCGTAAGCCATCTTACCGCGTAGGAAAGATACAGGTCGTCGTCACTCGCGATGAACCCGACCCACGCGAAGGGAATGATCAACGCGCCGATTACCGCGATGAGACCTATCCCCAGTAAGTCTTGGCGAATTGATGTGGTTGCGTTCATGTGAGGGGTCCCTTGTGTTTGAACTGCATGGCGGCGAAGCTAAAGGTTATTCCGCAACAGTCATTTACTTTTTCCAAGCCGCGATTCCAGCCACTGTTCCAGCACGATCAGGTCCCAGATGATTTCGTCCAGGGGTGAATCGGCCTCGCTTCGGATGTTTCGGACGACGCCGTCGAGAAAATCGTCGCGGAAACATCCGCGTCCCTTGAGCGTTTCGATGCTGTCGCACGCCAATTGCCTCAACGGGTCATAGGTCCTGACGAAGGAAAGGTAGGGCAGGCCGAACCCGTGCTTGGGCTTGGCGAGGATTTCCGCCGGC
>JAJRSS010000255.1 GCA_024278615.1 Alphaproteobacteria bacterium | reverse complement strand
CCTTACCTTATATATTGAGAAACAGCGGAGACTTTTACAGTGACCTCTCCCGCCAATTCCCCCAATTTCTCCCGTTCCTCCGGTGATAATGCGGAATTGAACGACCCATCGCAACTGGTCGAAGCCATGGAGATCCTGGGCCGGCGGATCGCCGCCGTCCGGGAAGGCATCGACCGGGTGATATTCGGCCAGCCCCAGGTGGTCGAGGAAACCCTGATTACCTTGCTGTCGGGCGGCCACCTTTTGCTGATCGGCGTGCCCGGCCTGGGCAAGACCCGGCTGGTTGAAACCCTGGGCGCCATCTTCGGCCTGGAGGAGCGCCGGGTCCAGTTTACCCCCGACCTGATGCCCGCCGATATCCTGGGATCGGAAGTTCTGGAGGAATCGGAAACCGGGCGGCGCTCCTTCCGCTTCATCAAGGGACCCGTGTTCTGCCAATTGCTGATGGCCGACGAAATCAACCGGGCCAGCCCGCGCACTCAGTCGGCCCTGTTGCAGGCCATGCAGGAACGCCGCATATCCGTCGCCGGGCATTACCATCCCCTGCCTGAACCCTTCCATGTACTGGCGACCCAGAACCCGCTGGAACAGGAAGGCACCTATCCCTTGCCCGAGGCGCAGCTTGACCGGTTTTTCATGCAGGTGGACGTGAACTATCCCGATCTTGAATCCGAACGCCGGATTTTGGTGGCGACCACCGGGTTTTCGGAGGAACACCCCAAACAGGTCATGGACGCCGCCGCGCTGATCGAAGCCCAGCGGCTGGTCCGCCGGGTGCCGGTGGGCGAAAGCGTGGCCGAGGCAATCCTAGAACTGGTGCGGTCGGGACGGCCGGAAACAAGCCCCATAGAAGAAATCCGGGAGCAAGTGTCCTGGGGACCGGGGCCCCGGGCGAGCCAGGCGCTGATGCTCGCCGTTCGCGCCCGTGCGGTCATCGACGGCAGGCTTTCCCCGTCCATAGACGACGTCGTGGCCTTGGCCCATCCCGTCCTTCGCCACCGCATGGCGCTGAACTTCGCCGCCCGCGCCGAAGGGGCGACCATCGGCCAGGTCATCGACCGAATTGTCGAAGGCATAGCTTGATGCCAAGGGTCGGTGATCGTGACCCATGGGTCATTATCACCGCTCCTTAATTTGAGAAGGCGTCAAAGACGATGGCGGCACCGAAGCCGGAAAAACAACCAGGGGCCATTCATCACCGGGCCGAAGAACTGGCGTCGGGCCTGCCGCCACTGTTGGTCGCGGCGGAAAGGGTGGCGTCAACGGTTTTTCAGGGCGTTCACGGCCGCCGGCGCGTCGGCCAGGGCGAAACCTTCTGGCAGTTCCGCCGTTACCAGCCAGGTGATTCGGCCTCGGCCATCGACTGGCGGCAATCGGCCAAATCCCAATCGGTTTATGTCCGTGAAACCGAATGGGAAGCGGCGCAAAGCGTCTGGCTTTGGCGCGACCCGTCGGCGTCCATGGAATACCGGTCGGGCAATCACCTTCCCCTGAAAGCCGGACGGGCGGACCTGTTAATGCTGGCCCTGGCCTCCTTGCTGGTTCGTGCCGGCGAGCACCTGGCCGTGCTGGGGTCGGGCCGGTCGCCGATGTCGGGCCGGGCGGCATTGAACCACCTGGCCGCCCTGGTCGAGGGAAACGAGGCCGGGGAACCGGACGCCGGACCGGGGGCCGGCCTGCCGGCGTTTGAACCCCTGCCCCGGTACGCCCGGGTGGTTTTGATCGGCGACTTCCTTGCCCCCCTGGACGACGTCGGCAAGGCCATCCAGCCCTACGCCAGCCACGGCGTGCGCGGGCACATGGTGCAAATTCTGGACCCGGCGGAGGTGATCCTTCCCTTCCAGGGCCGGGTAAAGTTCGAAGGCGTGGAAAACGATGGCGATGTGATCATCGGCAAGGTCGAAGCCATGCGCCGGGATTACCGTTCGGCCCTGACCGGCCACCGCCGGGGTCTTGAATCCCTGGCCCAGTCCGCGGGCTGGACCTTCGCCACCCACCGCACGGATCATTCACCGCAAACGGCGCTGATGACCCTGTACATGGCCTTGTCCCAGCCAACGACGCCATCTTACGGAACCTGAACCGGTGCTGACCCTGGGTTCCATTTCCTTCGCCGCGCCGTGGGCCCTTTTGGGGCTGGCCGCCCTCCCCGTTCTCTGGTGGCTGCTGCGCCTAACCCCGCCGGCGCCATGGCGTACCTCCTTCCCGCCGGTGCGCCTGATATTGGCGTTGACATCGGCGGAGGAAAGCCCGGCCAAGTCGCCCTTGTGGCTGCTGATCCTGCGCCTCTGCCTCGCCACGGCGCTAATCATCGGCGCCGCCCATCCGCTGTTCAACGCTCAGCAAAGCATGAGCGGTTCGGGCCCGCTGGTCCTGATCATCGATGACGGCTGGGCATCGGCCGCCAATTGGCCCGGCCGGCGGCAGGCGGCGGGTGCGTTGATCGACCGGGCCGAAAGGGAAGGGCGCAGGGTGGTCATGATCACCACCGCCCCGGAGCCGGCGGCCGAACCAGGAGAGGAAGCCGCCCTTCCGCCAAAAGGCCAAGCCTTGGCCCCGGCCCTGGCCCGTCGCCTTTTGCAAGGACTGCTGCCCAAGCCCTGGCCGACGGACCGCAAGGCGGCCCTGGCGCCGCTGTTCGATGAGGACCGATCGGCGCGGTTCCAATCCGGTCAAGTGGTATGGTTGAGCGACGGGCTTGAAGAGACCGGCGAAGGCGGCGAGTTCGCCCAGGTCATCGAAGCCCTGAAATCCCTGGGCGCGGTTTCGGTCATCGAGGACCAGCCCCATCGGCGGGCGATGATCCTGCGGCCGCCGAAAGCGGAAGGCGATGCCTTGATCATCGGCGCCGTGCGCCCGGATACGAAAGGCGAGCGTACCGCCGCGGTCCGGGCGTTGTCGGCCGACGGAAGGTTGCTGGGCCGCGAAACCCTCCGTTTCGCCGATGGCGGGAACCTTGCGGAAACGCGAATGGTTTTGCCGGCCGAGTTGAGAAACCGCCTGGCCCGTTTCGAGATCGAGGACGAGCGCACCGCCGGCGCCGTGGTGCTGGTGGACGAACGGTGGCGGCGTCGCCCGGTTGGCCTGTTGGCGCAGGAAGGCGCGTCGGACGACCAGCCCCTGCTCAGCGCCCTTTACTATCTGGCCCGGGCGTTGGAGCCCTATACGGAAGTGCGGCGCGGCACCGTCGGCGACCTGCTGGGCCGTGAACTGGCGGTACTGGTACTCGCCGATCCGCCACCCCTGGAAGAAAAAGACAGGCGCGCCATGGAACAATGGATCGACGGCGGCGGGGTTGTCGTTCGCTTCGCCGGTCCCCGCCTGGCCAAAACCACCGATGCCCTGTTGCCCGTTGAACTGCAGGGAGGCGACCGGTCCTTGGGCGGCGCCATGTCCTGGGACAAGCCGGTTTCCCTGGCGCCGTTCGAAGAATCCAGTCCTTTTCATGGCCTGGACGTTTCCGGCACCGCTTCCGGCGACATCCGGATCAGGCGGCAGGTCCTGGCCAAGCCATCCCTCGGCCTGGCGGAAAAAACCTGGGCCCGGCTTGACGACGGAACGCCGCTGATCACCGCCGAGCAACGAAACAAGGGATGGCTGGTTCTGGTCCACACCACCGCCAATACCAACTGGTCGGACCTGCCCCTTTCCGGATTGTTCGTCGAAATGTTGCGCCGTATCGTCGCCCTCAGCCAGGGGGCGGTGGCCAAGCCCGGCGGGCCACCCTCGCCACCCCTGGAGACGCTGGACGGTTTCGGCAGGCTGGAACCCGCGCCGGCCGATGCCCTGGCCATCGCCGGTGACGATTTCGGCGAAACCCGGGTCGAACCCCGGCATCCGCCAGGGTATTACGGAGACAGCCTGGCCCGGCAAGCGCTCAACCTTTCCGCCGGCTTGTCCGATCCCCGCGCCGTCGGCGCCCTGCCCGGTGGCGTCGCCCGGCAAGCCTATGGCAAGGTTGTCGAAGTGGACTTCAGGCCCTGGCTTTTGGGCGCGGCGCTGGTGATGTTTGTCCTCGACCTGATCGCCAGCCTGGCGCTACGCGGCCTGCTTCGCCCCCTGAATCGCCCCTTGAATCGCTTG
>JAJRSS010000254.1 GCA_024278615.1 Alphaproteobacteria bacterium | reverse complement strand
GCCAGTTCATGGGTGGCGTCGGCGCCCAGGCCGTAAACGGTTTCCGTGGGGAAGGCGACCAGCTTGCCGGCCTTGATCAGTGCCGCCGCCTTGTCGATGCTTTCCGGCGAAGCGTCAAGGATGCGTTCTTCCCGTGGGGGTATTGCCCCCCGTCCTTCGTTCTGTGAAATTGGCACTCAAGAGACCCGTGTCTAAAAAAATAGGCGCCGCAAAAATAGCACTACAAAAGAGCCGCCAGACTCTCCCCAACGTATTGAAGAGATTCTCCGACGGCTCTTTCTACTCTCTTTTTCTGCTTTCGGCTCGGACCATCCGCGGTAATGACCCGGCACAGCAGTCACCGCATGGGATGCGGCGGCTAATGCGTGATCGGCAAGCCAACCACACTAATATTGTGCGCCTGTTGGTGTGCCGGGTCAAGAAAAGTTGGTACAAATTTTATTACCGCTGACGACGAAATGGGGATTCTCGAAACCCGGTTTGCCGTAACTCATTTCTTCACCGTCCATTTTCCGCACATGGCCGCCGGCAAAGCGAACCACCCCGTGCCCGGCGGCGGTATCCCACTCCATGGTGCGGCCCAACCGGGGATAGATATCCGCCCTTCCTTCCGCCACCAGGCAGAATTTCAGGGAACTGCCGGCGGTGATTTCCTTCTTCACGTCCAGTTGGGAGATGTATTGATCCAATTGGGCCGAGCGGTGGGAACGGCTGGCGGCGACCACCAGGGGTCCCGCCGGATGGTTGACCTCGATCGGGGCCGGGTTTTCGTCATCCCGTTGCAGGAAAGCGCCAAGGGGACTGCCCCAATACATCAGTCCACGGGCCGGCGCATAGACCACGCCCAAAATCGGCCTCCTTTTTTCCGGGCCTTTTTCGATGAGCGCGATATTGACGGTGAATTCGTCATTGCGCTTGATGAATTCCTTGGTCCCGTCCAGGGGGTCCACCAGCCAGAAGGGCGTCCCCGCGATGTCCGGGATGTAGCCGGCGGATGCCGCCTCTTCACCGACGATGGGAAAGGCGCCGGTGACTTCACTGAGCAGGGCATCGGTGATCAATGTTTCCGCCGCCCGGTCGGCGGCGGTCACCGGCGACTTGTCGTCTTTGGATTCCACGTCGAAATCGGTGGCGTAGATTTTCATGATCTCCGCCCCCGCCCGGCGGGCGATATCGACGGTGGTATCGACCATTTTGGAAGTGATGGTCAGGGTCATTGTCTAGACAGTTTCATTGGCGGTATGTGGTCCAATTCAAATGAAACGAAGTTAAAAACTTTATTGGAAAAAAATCCCGTCAGCTCGTGCGCCAGAAGCCAAAGGTAATCCAATTTTCTGGAAACCCGAATTCAGGTAGCGGCATGCCGGACCGGTCAGAGATCAATTCTTTTGGTCTTTCAGCCCATAACGGCCCATCCGCGATTATCACCATCATATGGTGGACAGTCGCACAAATAAATGGGGCTTATCTGCCGAGTACTTGGGCCAAACGATTTGATCCGCTCTTTGTCGGCATTTTCGGCTTGATTTTGAAATTCCGGTTCCACACCCAGCCATGGCGGGTACCGACGTTTCCTGCAAATTCAGGTTATTTGATCCGCGTTTTCGGCCACCGTGGCGAAGCGGTCGGCAAGGGCGGCCAACTCGGCCCGGTGCAGGTCGGCGGCCTTGACCACCCCGCCCTGGCCGCCTTGTACATCCGGCAGGTCGCGGGTGGTGGCGGCGGAGGCCACCACCGTGCTTTTATACCCCAGGTCGGTGGCGGCGCGAATGGTGGAACTGACGCACATGTGGGTCATGAAGCCGACGACGATGATTTCCTTGCGTCCCGTGGCCTCAAGTTTTTGCGCCAGATCGGTGCCGGCGAAGGCGTTGGGCAAGGCCTTGATGATCACCGGCTCGCCGTCCTCGGGCGCGACGGCGGCGGCGATGGCGGACCCGGCGCCCTCGGGGTTGAACAGGCCGCCGCCCGGCTTGCCGTGGTGGACAACGTGAATCACCGGCGCGCCGGCGTTGCGGGCCTTTTGCAGCACCTTGGCGGCTTCCTTAAGCGCCGGTTCCACGCCGGGCAGGACCAGGCCGCCGGAAACATATTCCATCTGGCAGTCGATGAGCACCAGCGCCGCGTCGGCGAGGCGGGATGGAGTCGCCGCAACACCAGCCATTTCAAGGAGGGTTCGTGCTTCGGACAAGGGAGACTCCCGGTTCAATGGTATAGCCGGGTTTTATAACCGGACCACGGGCTCAGCGCCACACCGATTGCGGATCGTCCAGGTAATCGGTGGAAATTTCCTCGGCGATAAAGCGCCAGGCCCTGAACCCGGTTGACCAGTGATCGGCGGCCAATCCGGCCTTGGCCTTCAGGTGGCCCAGGAACTGCCTCGCGTCGGGCAGGGAATCCCACACCGCTGGCAGGAACAGGGAGCGGCATTGGCGATCCTCGATGATCAGCCCGTCGGCGCCCGGGCGAAGCTGGTCCAGAAGGTCGGCCTCGTCCCGGAAGGATATTTCGGCGGCGGCGCTCAACACGGATATGGACAGCCGCAGGCCCTCCGTTTCCCCGGCGGTCAGTTTGGCAAACCGGGTATCGTTGAAGGCCGCGGCAAATCCGTTGCCGGCCACGTCCACCACCAGGGGCCGGTGGGCCTGGGCCGAGCCGATGCATCCCCTAAGCTGTCCCTTGCGTTTCAGGGTGACGAAACAGGCGCCGTCTTCGCCCAGGTCATCCGCGTGGTCAGCCGGGTTTACGGCGAGCGCCTGGCCGGAATTCAACCCGTGTTCGATGGACGCCGCCGCCACATGCAGCAGGGTAACCCCATGACGGTCCAACAGGGCGCGGGTTTCAGCGCCGAAACCGTCTTCGTCTTTAGCACTTCCTTCTTCCCTTCGCACCGGTGCGGAGGCCCGTCCCCTGGAAGATGCTTTTTCGGTAAACACCCAGGCGCCATAGCCCACCACCTGGCTGCGGGGACCCGCCGTGTCGCCCGAATTGCGCAAGTCCAGGGTCACCGCTTCCATGCCCCGGCGCTTGGCGCTCGTCAAAAGGCCGCCCACGGGAATGCGCCCGCAGGCCTGATCATGGTCTATGCGACCCGGGTCCAGGTCTTCTATGGCCTCGCAGGTGGCGCTGTCCAACCGTTTGGCCTGATCGTAATCCAGGTAGTGGCTGAGATCCGAACTGACCACGATCAGGGTTTCCGGTCCGCCCCACAGGGCATCGATCACCTGGGCTACTTCTTCGTTCGTCGCCTGTCCCACCACCAGGGGGACCAGGGTAAATTCCTTCAGCGCCACCTGCAGGAACGGCAGGTGCACTTCCAGGCTGTGCTCCTGGGCATGAGGTTCGTCGAACACCCGAACCTGGGACAGGGCCAGCGCTTGTTCCCGCAAGACGGGGTCCACGGGCACGCGCCCCAAAGGCGTCGAAAAATAATCGGCGCCGCTCACCGCCAGCCCGCCCACCGCCACCCGGTGGCAGGGGCCCAACAGAATAATCCGGGAGATGGTGTCGGCGGCGGGCAGGATGCGGGCGAAGGCGGTCGCCGCCACCGGTCCGGAATAGACATACCCGGCATGGGGGACGATCATCGCCTTGGGGATAGTCGGGGTGTCCGCTACTTTGGCATCCTCCAGCATCCCCCGCACCGAGCCCTCCAACTCGGCGGCCTTACCGGGATAGAAACTGCCGGCGACGGCGGCTGGTCTGATGGTTGTAGGTGTTGAAGCCATGTTCCACGTCCTGCGGATTATTTAGTCTTCGGCCCGGCGTCTGTAAAGGGAGCGGCGGTAGGGTTGATCACCCCCCCCATCATACCACTGAAAGACCTGGGCTTTCCCTGCCGCCGAGCAGACCGGCGACGATTTTCAGACCGGCGATCACTCGCTCTTGCCCCGCTTCGCGGCCCAGGGCCAGGCGGATGGCCTGGGGCGCCGGAGTTTTGCCCACCGCAAAGATATCTCCGCTCAGCACTTTGACACCGCGCCGTTCGGCCTCCATGCGGAAGGGTTCGGTGCGCCAGGGTTCCGGCAACGGCAGCCAGACGTGCAAGCCGAACGGATCGGCGTGGTAGGGAAAGCGTCCGAGTATCCGGCGCGCGATTGCCTGGCGTGCCTTCGCCTCTTCGCGCTGCCAGGCGCTCATGCGGTCGGCCGTGCCATCGGAAATCCACTGCCGGGCGATCTCGGCCATCAACGGCGGTTGCATTCCGCACGACATATGGACGGCGGCGCGGATCGCATCGCGAACGTTGTCCGGCGCACGGACGTAGCCGACCCGCAGCCACGGGGCGAGACTTTTGGAAACGCTGGTGACCAGCAGGCTGCGTTCGGGCGCGATTGCGCTCAGTGGAAGCGGCCGTGCTTCAGGCAGGAAGCCGAAGACGTCGTCTTCGATGATGGTGAGGTCATGCCGCCGGGCGACCTTGGCGATTTGGCGCCGCCTATCGTCGGGTATGGTCGCCGCCGTCGGGCTGTGCAGGGTCGGCATGCAGTAAAGCACCCTTGCCGGAGTCGTACGGCAGGCGGTATCCAGGGCCTCGGGCAGCAGGCCGTGCCCGTCCATGTCTACCGGGTGCAGTTTCAAATTGAGACGCTGCGCGATTTGCTTCAGGGGCGGATAGGAAAGGCATTCCGCCAGGATCAGATCACCGGGGCGGCTGGTCGCCATCAGGCTGACCATGATGCCGTGCTGGGCGCCGATGGTTAGGACCACCTCGCTTCCTGGAATTTCCAGGCCCAGCCGGCCAATCCAGGCGGCGCCGGCTTCGGCGTGGGCATCGCCGTCGCCGATGGACCGATAGTCTAGTATGGTTTCCAGCGCGGCGCTCTGACTCAGGCGGGTGAGGGTTCGCGCCAGTATCGCCGATCCGTCGCCGGGCGCCGGCAGGTTCATTGTCATGTCGATCATCCCGCCATCGGTGCGGGGGTGGAACAGCATGGAAATATCCGCCGGGCCGCTGCCGCCGACGTAGGTGCCGCGTCCCACCTCGCCGTAAACCAGGCCACGGCGTTCGGCCTCGGCATAGGCACGGGTCACGGTGCTGAGCGACAGCCCCAGTGCATGGGCGAGGTCCCGTTGCGGCGGCAGCCTGGCGCCGTCGGCGAGATCGCCGCTGGCGATGCTTTCGGCGATCCTCTCGGCGATGGCCAAGTAGCGGGGGCCGGCTCTTCCGGTGATCCGGGGCGTCCATATTGTCATGAGTACAATAAATACATTGACTCAATTACTGCGTCAACAATACGAATATAATTAGTGCAATTTTGGAAATGGAAATCAATACAATGAACGCAGGTTTGAGCGGCACCGATCCGGAGCATGCTCTCAAGGCAGCCTTTCCTTTGCCCGGCGGGACGCAGGACGTCTATTACGCCAGGAGCAACTTCGTACCCTTGCCGATGATCGAGCGGGCCTCGGGGGTTTATATGTGGGACGAAGACGGCAACGAATATATGGACGTTTCTTCCGGGCCCGTGGTCAGCACCATCGGCCATGGCAATGCACGGGTGGCGGACGCCATGGCGGCACAGGCGAAAACCGTTGAATACGCCTTCGCCCGGCTGGCCAGAAATTGCGCCAACAGGGATTACGCCGCGCGTCTCTGCAGTTTGGCCGGGCCGGGATTCGAACGCGCCAGCCTGACCTCGGGCGGCAGCGAATCAATGGAAAACGCGATCAAGTTTCTTCGCCAGCACGCCGTCGCCACCGGCAAGCCTTCGAAAAGCAAAATCATTAGCTGTCAGCCGTCCTATCACGGCGCCACCATTTCAATGCTGGGAATAAACGGCGAAGTGATGATGGCGCCGTTTCTCGACGGCTTCGCGGTGATGTCCGAGAAAATTCCCGCGCCCTTGAGCTACCGTCTACCGGAAAACCACGATGCTCAAGGCTATGCCCGCCATTGCGCCGATGCTCTTGACCGCAAGATCCGGGATCTTGGGGCGAAAAACGTACTGGCGTTCGTCATCGAACCGATTGGCGGTCTTTCCACCGGTTGCGTGGTGCCGCCGGCGGAATATGTCCACAGCATTCGGGAAATCTGTAGCGGGTATGGGGTTCATCTCGTATTCGACGAAATCCTCTGTGGTTTCGGGCGGACGGGAAAATTCCTCGCCGCCCATCATTGGCCCGATTCGCTGCCCGATATCGTCACCATGGCGAAGGGACTGGCGTCCGGTTACTGCCCCCTGGGCGCCATGCTCGCGCCGGCGAATTTGGTTGATGAACTTGCCGGTCTGACCGGCTTTGAGTTCCAGTATTCCTACAACGCCAATCCGGTTTCCTGCGCCGCGGGGATGGCCGTTCTCGATGAGGTTGACCGCCAAGACCTGGTCACCCGGGCTGCGGAACGGGGCGCGACGTTGCGTGCCGGTCTCGAAGCCATGCGGCCAGACATTCCCATTGTCGGCGATGTTCGCGGGCTGGGAATGCTGATGGCGGTTGAACTGGTGGCGGACAGGGAAACCAAGACCCCGTTGCCACACCACATAAAGCCCGCCGACAAAATTCGACTGCATGGCTTGCGCAATGGCCTGATGATCTATTCGCGGCCCGCTTCCGGAGGAAAATACGGCTATTGGTTTATCGTCGCGCCGCCATTGACCATCACCGAAGATGAATGCGGCGAATTGTTGCGCCGGTTGCAGGGGGCGCTGAGCGATTTCGTTCAGGAACTCAGGGCGGCGGAAATTCTATAAAGCCGGCACACCTGCCCGGGAAAGGGAAACAAGGCGCCGCCGCGCATTGACTGCCGGCACCACCGGGCCTACCTCTTTACTATGAACCATCAGTTACCGCCGGAAACCTTCCCCGGCGCCGTTGTGGGCCGTTATTGGCACACCCTGGATGACGGGCGGGTGCGGTGCGACTTGTGCCCCCGGTTCTGTAAGCTCAGGAACGGCCAGCGGGGCCTGTGTTTCGTCCGCGCCTGCGAAAACGATGAAATCGTCCTCACCACCTATGGCCGGTCCAGCGGTTTCTGTATCGATCCGGTGGAAAAAAAGCCCCTCAACCATTTCCTGCCGGGGACGCCCATCCTGTCTTTCGGCACGGCGGGGTGCAACCTGACCTGCAAGTTCTGCCAGAATTATGACATCAGCAAGTCCAGGCAATTCGATACCCTGGCTTCGCAGGCCTCGCCGGAAGCCATCGCCCGCACCGCCCAGGACCTGGGTTGCCGCAGCGTCGCCTTCACCTACAACGACCCGGTGATCTTCCTCGAATACGCCATCGACACGGCCCAGGCCTGCCGGGAACGGGGAATCAGGACCGTGGCGGTGACCGCCGGATATATCTGCCCGGAACCCCGGGTTGAATTCTTCCGCCACATGGACGCCGCCAACGTCGACCTGAAATGTTTTACCGAGGATTTCTACCGGCGGCTGTGCTCTGGCCACCTGGATCAGGTGCTGGAGACACTCGCCTATATCAAGCACGAAACGCAGACCTGGCTGGAGATTACCAACCTGCTGATCCCCGGCGAAAACGATTCCGAGGGCGAACTGCGGGAAATGACCCAGTGGGTGGTTGAAAAACTGGGCCCCGATGTGCCCATGCATTTTTCCGCCTTCCATCCCGATTGGAAGATGATGAACATTCCAGCGACTCCCAAGGCGACCCTGGCCCGGGCCCGGCGAACAGCCATCAACAACGGCGTCCGCTATGCCTACACCGGCAACGTGCACGACGCCGAGGGGGATACCACCTTCTGCCACCAGTGCGGCGAGGCGCTGATTGTCCGCGACTGGTACGAACTGGGCGCCTGGAACCTGACCGGTGACGGTGCTTGCGCCAAATGCGGCGCCGCCTGTGCGGGAGTGTTCGACGGTCCTCCCGGGGACTGGGGCCGCAAGCGCCAGCCGGTGCGCATCACGGCCGCCACCGTCTGATTCTTGGCCTGATATTTGGCGTGATTCTGAGTGATTCCCTGCGGACCTTGCCGTGACAGGGCCATAGTAACCTGATAAACACGGGCTGTTTTCAAAACATGCAGCGGTCCCTATATGCTCAAAAAGTGGCTTTCCATAGCCTTCAAGATCACCGTATCTGTGGGTCTCATCTGGTCTTTGCTTGCCGATGACAAAATGGATATCGCCAAGGCGTGGAATAGTGTTCTTGAAGCCTCGCCCTTGATGATCATTCTGGCGCTGGCCGTATTCATCTTTCAGATAGGCTTGGCCAACATGCGCTGGCTTGCGGCGCTGGCCGCTATCGGCTCGCCCCTTTCCTTCATCAATTCCATCCGTATTTATTACATCGGCATTTTCTTTAATCAGACTTTGCCGTCTTCGGTGGGCGGCGATGCGATCCGCATCTACAAGGCCTACCGGTCCGGCCTGACCATGAGCGCCGCCATCAACGGCGTCTTCCTGGAACGGGTGGCGACGGTACTTGCCCTTGTCATTGTGATGGCGGCCACCCAGCCGATAATCCAGTCCCGGATCGAGCCTGGGCAAAGTGCCTGGATTCTCCCAACGATTGCTATTCTTGCCGCCGGCGGAGTAGGGGGGCTTGGGCTGCTTATGGTTCTGGACCGATTGCCTCGGTCCCTATCCCACTGGCGACTCGTGCGGGGATTGGCGGTGATGGCCGCCGACACCCGCCGGGCTTTCCTGTCGCCGCGCAAGACGGCGGCCATGCTGGGCTGGTCCCTGCTTGGCCATATCAATGTCTCCTTCGGCGTGTTCCTTCTTGCTGTCAGTCTCGGAATCAATGTGACTCTGGTCGATTGCATGGCCTTGATCCCACCGGTACTCCTCATCACCACCATACCGATTTCCATTGCCGGTTGGGGGGTGCGCGAAAAGGCCATGGTCGTTGCTTTCGGCCTGATCGGTGTGCCGGGGGAAGAAGCCCTGGTGCTGTCCTTGCTTTTCGGCTTCGTTACCCTGGCGGTCAGTCTCCCCGGTGGCGCCATCTGGCTGGCCACCCGCGATGCCAAGGAAACTGCAGCCCTGAAGAACGAAGCGCCATCAACCTCCTCCAACGGCTCCCCGTCCGCGTAACCGCTTCCATCCCGATGACTAGCCCATGACAATCCCCGTCTGATCCGGTTATAACCGCTGGGCAGGCCGTGGTCCGCCTCCTCAGGAACCCCCAGGAACACCGAGAAAGGTACTTCCATGAAAATCGTCTTTTCCAAACCCTCCATTCCCACTTCTGGCGCCCTGGTTGTCGGCGTATTGGCCAACCGCCGACTGACCCCCAGCGCCAAGCAGATCGACCACCGCACGCGCGGCGCCCTCATCCGGGCGATGAAGTCGAGCCGCTTCAAGGGCAACAAGGACCAGGTGCTTGCCCTGGTCGCCCCGGCGGGCAGTCGGCTGGACCGGGTGGTGGCCGTCGGTTTGGGAAAGGCGGAGTCCCTGACTGAAAAGAACCTGGTGGAACTGGGCGGGGTGATTTACGCCAATCTTGCGATGACCGGTTCGGGCACGGCGGCGGTCATGACCGACGAGATCAAAGGGTGCCCCGTGGAGGCGGCGGAAATGGCGGCGGCCCTGGCCCTGGGGGCGCGTTTGCGGTCCTACCGGTTCGATAAATACAAAACCAAGCTAAAAGCCGCCAGCAAGCCCAGCCTGAAAACCCTGAAGGTCATGTGCTCCGGATTCAACCAGGCGCGGGAGGCTTTCAACGTCAGCGACAAGGTGGCCGACGGCGTATTCCTTACCCGCGATCTGGTGACCGAGCCGCCCAACATCCTTTATCCGGAAACCCTGGCCCAACAGGCCAAAATCCTGGCCAAGCTGGGGATCAAGGTGGAAGTGCTTGGCGTTTCCCAGATGCGCCGGCTGGGCATGGGGGCTCTTTTGGGCGTCGCCCAGGGCAGCGAACGGGAACCCAAGCTGGTGGTCATGCAGTGGAACGGGGCATCCAAACCCGCGCCTAAATCAGGGCCTGGGAAACCGGCCGGGAAACGGAAAAGCGCCAGCCCCATTGCCTTTATCGGCAAGGGCGTCACCTTTGATACCGGCGGCATTTCCCTGAAGCCGTCGAACGGCATGGAAGAAATGAAATATGACATGGGCGGTTCCGCCGTGGTCATCGGCCTGATGAAGGCGCTGGCCGGCCGCAAGGCCAAAGTGAACGCGGTTGGCGTCGTCGGGCTGGTGGAAAACATGCCGTCGGGCAAGGCGCAGCGGCCCAGCGACATCGTCACCTCCATGTCCGGGCAGACCATCGAGGTGCTCAACACCGACGCCGAGGGCCGCTTGGTGCTGGCCGATGCCCTGTGGTACACCAAGGAACGGTTCAAGCCCCGCTTTATGATTGATCTGGCTACCCTGACCGGCGCCATCGTCATCGCGCTGGGATCGGAACACGCCGGCCTTTTTTCCAACGACGATGAACTTTCCGGCCGCATCACCGAAGCGGGCAAACAGATCGGCGAAAAGGTCTGGCGTCTGCCGATGGGAAAGGCCTACGACAAGATGATTCAATCCCAGGCGGCGGACGTGCAAAATATCAGCAGCGGCGGCCGCGGCGCCGGCAGTATCACCGCCGCACAGTTCCTGAAACGGTTTGTCGATGATTCTCCCTGGGCCCACATCGATATCGCCGGCGTCGCCTGGGGCAAACAGGACTCCAATGTGGCGCCCAAGGGCGGCACCGGGTTCGGAGTCCGGCTGTTGGACCGGCTGGTCGCCAATCACTATGAGGGTGAATAGCCCGGGGCGCCGGGGGATTGCCTGAGGGTTTCTCGTGACCGATATCGCGTTCTATCACCTGGCCCGGTCGCCGCTGGAAAAAGCCCTGCCCAGGTTGTTGGAAAAAACCCTGGAAACCGGCAAGCGGGCAGTGGTCATGGCCACGTCGCCGGGCCGGGTGGAGACCATGAACGCGTTCCTGTGGACCTATAGACCCGATTCCTGGCTGCCTCATGGCAGCGCCCAGGCCGGTGATGGGGCCGGCAACCCTGCTTTGCAACCCGTCTGGTTGACCCTGGAGGATGAAAACCCCAACCAGGCGGATTTTTTATTCCTTACCGATGGCGCCGTTTCCGATCATATGGATGATTTCGAACGCTGTTTCGAGTTATTCGACGGAAACCTTCCGCAAGCGGTTAGCGACGCGCGCAGCCGCTGGAAAGCCTACAAGGAAGCCGGCCACAACGTGACCTACTGGCGTCAATCCGAAAGCGGCGGGTGGGAAGAAGCAGGCTAGTGCCGCAGAGATCAGGTGGAAGGGTCGAAAGAACGGGTGCTCCGCAACGCCGGCGAGGCTTTCTTTCTTAAATGTTTCTCCGCTTTTTGGCCGCGCTTAAACTTGACCCAATCCTTATATGCTTTTTCGTTGGCTTCAATTTTTTTAGCGAATATCAGGTGGGTGATCTGTGAGCCGATGAAAGCCAGTATGGGCCCCGCCAGCAGGGCGAAGGCCCAATACACTAAATGAGCGATTACCAAGTCTTCGATCAGCATGATGTGGTAGTAAAGGGCAAAAGATAAGATGAACAATTCCGATGCTATGCTCATGCGAACGGACATGCGGTCGAACAACTTGCGCGGTTTGATGGGCCCCCCGTAGGCAAGCAGGATACCGTGAAGCAAGCCACCGAGAAAATTTCCCAGCAGGGTCAACATGCAAACGACACCAATCATGTAGGTCAGTTCGGTAAACCCGAACAGGAGCAGAACTTGATTCAACACGTTTGCTACACCTCACGCTCAACCTCACGTAACCCTTAAACGGCACGCCTTGCCTCGTCCCAAATGTTCAGGAAATTGAGGCATAAGGCTATTTATGAAGGGTGTAGGGTTAACAATCTCTTGCGAATTGCCGATGCAATGATAGGTTGTGGCGCAGGGGTTCGGTAAATACCCGTTCTGGCGCCCATCCCAGGTTTTCCAGCCCGCTCTTCAAGGCTGGGAGGATTTCGGCCGGTCCCGAAAGGTAGGTATCGATATCACCTGTTCCCGTCAGGTCCGATTTCAACCTATCCAGGATAGCGTCAGCCATTTCCTTACAGCCCGGTCCGACGACCATGGGCCGGTAACGCAGGTTGTCGAAAGCGGCGGACCAGGACCGGCAGAGATTGTCCAGGTAGTGACCGTTTGCTCCATTTTCCCCTTGGGCCATCCAGTAAAGGGACATGTCCTGGTGGACTTCCAGGGCCATGGCCTGTTCCACAAGGCTGCGGATGGGGGCGAATCCGGTGTCCATGGCGACGAAAACGATAGGCCGTTCCGATTGTTCGCGAAAATAGAAATCTCCCGCCGGTCCCTTGATGCCGACCACGTCGGACTTTCCCAGGTTGCCGTGAACATAGCAACTGAACGCATCGTCATCGTTTCGTGGAATATGGAATTGAAGGCGCATGTCGTCACACGGGCAACTGGCGACCGAATAGTCGCTGTTGAATTCGCCGCCGTTCAATGAAAGGGTGACGTACTGACCCGCCAGGAAACGAAGCCTTTGGGTGCGGGGCGTTTTCAAGTGCAATACCGAGACCTGGTCCGATAGGGGGTCAACACGGGTCACCCTGGCCCGGATTTCCTGCCACGGAACATCGCCGCCGCCCGCCTCCGGGGCTTCGATCGCCGCGTCGGTAACCAACCCGGTGCCGCACATGACGATGTTGCCCCGCGCCCGTTCCGCCGTGGTAAGGACATAGTCGGTGTGACGGACGGTTTTGACCTCGCCGGAAATCAATCTGCCCTGGCACAGGCCGCAGTTGCCGTTGCTGCACCCATAGGCCAGGGCGAGGCCCGCCCTCAGCCCGGCCTGCAAAACGGATTCCTCCGCTTCCACATCGAATTCGTGGCCACTGGGAAGAAGCCGTACCCGGTGGGTCAATATCTCGTGTTCCGGTCAAAAGCGGTCCGCATCAGTTTTTCTGTGCCAGTTGTATGTCCCTGGCCGAAGCATAGTCGATGGTTCCGCCGTCGCCGTTGAGGTCGATGATAACCACGTCGCCTTCGATGTGCATGGCGTTATCTGGATGGGTATTGAAGAAATTCCAGACAAAACAGGCGGCCAGCACTTCTTCCGGACCGGCTTGGATACCCTTTTCCCCGCGCAGCATAAAAGCTTCAAGCCCGGACCGGGCCTTGCCCAGGCCTTCTTCCGAATGAAAGGTCCCCAAGTTCATGTCTCGGCAAAAGGCGTCGAACCGGTCGTCGGGGATAGAGAAATCAGCGACAGTGCCGGCCAGAAAATAGGTGACCTTTCGCATGACTGATCCTTGGCTGCCTAATTCAGGCGGTCAAAATGTTCCTGGGTATGAACCGCCGTCCAGGAGGAAATTCTGTCCTGTCACGTATCCCGCCTGGGCGCTGCACAGGTAGGCGCAGGCGTCGCCGAATTCCGCCGGGTCGCCGAACCGCCCGGCCGGATTGGCCGCCGCCCGTTCGGCGGCGATATCCGCAAGGTCCCGCCCGGACTTTGTCGCCGCCGCCTGCATGGTGACTTTAAGCCGGTCGGTATCGAAGGGGCCGGGCAGCAGGTTGTTGATGGTTACGTTATGACGCACGGTCTTGCGGGCGAGGCCGGCCATGAAACCGGTCAACCCGCACCGTGCGCCGTTGGAAAGCCCGAGGATTTCAATCGGCGCCTTCACCGCGCCCGAAGTGATATTCACAATGCGGCCGAATTTGCGTCCGATCATGCCGTCCACGGTCGCCTTGACCAGGAAGATGGCGGTCAGCATGTTGGCGTCCAGGGCGGCGATCCAGTCGTCCCGGTCCCAGTCGCGGAAATCCCCCGGCGGGGGGCCGCCGGCGTTGTTGATCAGGATGTCCGGTTCGGGGCAGGCGGCCAACGCCTTGACCCGGCCCTCTTCGGTGGCGATGTCGGCGGCCACGGTGGCGACCTCAGAACCGGTGGCGGCGCGGATATCGGCGGCGGCGGCCTTAAGGGGTTCCGGGTTTCGGGCGACGATAGTGACCGCTGCTCCCTCCCGGGCCAGGGACGTAGCGCAGGCTCGTCCCAGGCCCTTGCTGGCGGCGCAGACCAATGCTTTTTTTCCATTGATGCCTAAATCCATATTTATCCTCCTTGGGGTTCAGGATTGCGTTTCGTTGAGCACCTGGCGAACCAGGGGAACGGTGATATTGCGGTGCTTTTCCAGGGCCGCCCGGTCTATGATGGAAACCAGATCGCGTGCCGCGGCGAAGGACCGTTCCATGCGGACGCTCATAAACGGTACTACGTCCGCGTCCACCCGTAACTGGCGGTCGGCGAACAGCTTGACCAGCACCGCCGACATCAACGTATCGTCGGGTGGACGTATCTCCACCGTTGGCACGGCGTTCAGCCGAGAGCGCAGGTCGGGCAGGGTGACTGCCCAACGGGACGGCGGCTGCCTGGCGGAAAGCAGCAAATGGCGGCCGGTTTCGGCGATATGGTTGTAAAGATGCAAAAGCGCTTCTTCCAAACCGCCGGCGATCAGGTCTTCAGTATCTTCGATGACGAAAGCGTCGATTTCCGCCGGAATGTAGGGAAGGCCGCTACCCGCCGGGTCTTTGCTGGCCAGGTCTTCGCGGGCCAGGGCCAAGGATCCCGAAGCCGCCATGAATACCTGCGCCAAATGAGTCTTGCCGCATCCGGCGGGCCCGTATATGGCCAGTCCCGGGGCCGGCCATCCGGGCCACCGGTCCAGCCAGTTCACCGCATCGCGATTGCCCGGCGCGACCAGGAAATCATCTCCGGATAGGGCCGGCCGGTGATTAAATTCCAGGGGCAGTTGAGCGTCGGTGCTCAAGGGGTTTGATCCCCGCCGTCACCGGTTTCCCTCTCGCTGATCAGGGCGGCGCTGGACAGCGCGGCCGCTTTCGCCGCCGCGCCGGTTCCATGATAAAGAGCGCTGTTCTTGTATTGTTCCAGACTGAAGCGGACCAGCACGCCGACCACCGCCGCTACCGGCACCGCCAACAGCAATCCGGTAAAGCCGAACAAGGCGCCCCCGGCCAGCAGGGCGAAGATCACCCAAACGGGATGCAACCCGACCCGGCCGCCGACCAGTTTGGGGGTCAGGAAATTGCCCTCGGCCACTTGGCCGGCGGCAAAGATGGCGGCGACCACGGCAATCGGCCCCCAATCGGGGAATTGGGCGATGGCGATGCCCAGGGCCATGGCGCCGCCGAACAGGGCACCGAAATAGGGGATGAACGAAATCAATCCGGCGCTCAGGCCTACCAGCAGGCCGAATTCCAACCCGGCCAGGGTCAGGGCGATGCCGTAAAAGGCGGCCAGGATCAGGCACACGGAGGCCTGACCGCGAACGAAACCGGCGATGGTGGCGTCTATGGCCTTGACCTGGGCGCGGATCACTGGCGCCGGGCGGCGGGGCAGGTAGCTATCCACTTTCTCAACGATATGATCCCAGTCGCGCAGGAGGTAAAAAGAAACCAAAGGCGTGATTATCGCTAGGGAAACCAGTTCAAATACCACCAGTCCACCGCTCAGCAGGCCCTTGATAATGCCACCCAGCCACTGGATGGCATTGCCCACGTAGCCGCCGGCGGCATCGCGTAACCGGGCCATGTCCTCCGGCGACAGGCGGTCGCGCAATCCTTCCACCAGCACGGCGGCCTGATCACGGAAGAACTGTACCGCATCGGGAATTCTTTGGATCAGCCCCAGGATCTGGGCCTGCAACAAGGGAAACAGCAACACCAACAGCAACACAACGGTGACAAAAAAGGCGGCGACGATGAGGCTGGCCGCCACCAGCCGGGAAGCGCCCGCTTTTTCCAGCCGGTCGGCCACCGGGTCGAGAAAATAGGCCACCGCCATGCCGGCAACGAAAGGCATGAGCACGCTGCTCAGCAGATAAAGCAGCAGGGCGAATACCGCCAGTCCCGCCAGCCAGAACCTGATCTGATTTACCTTGCTCACTTCCTGGTCTCCAAAAGACTGGCCCGGCGTCCCCACGTTATCACGTATGTGGCGCCCGACAAAAAAGTGGTCCCGGTGACGCAAATCACCAGTCCCAATTTTACCGCGTCGATTTCGATATTCATGCCGGTCGTGCCCAGAACCACGGAAGCCAAAATGATCTGAAAAGCGGTATTCACCTTGCTGATTTTCAGCGGCTCCATGGTTAGGGATTGGGTCAGCGCCTGATACAGGAAAGCGCCAGCCAAGATCATCCCGTCCCGGAAAACCACCAGGATTACCAGCCATAGGTCCAAGAGCCCGACGTAGCCCAGGGAAATGTAGGTGCAGACCAGCAGGGTCTTGTCGGCCAGGGGGTCGAGAAAAGCGCCGAGTACGGTTTCCTGGGCGAAGCGTTTGGCGATAAACCCGTCCACGGCGTCGCTGATCCCGGCGGCAATGAATAACCAGAAGGCGGTCAAAATCTGCTCGTCAAGGATCAGCCATACCGTAACCGGCACGGCCAGCAGCCGGCCCAGGGATATGATGTTTGGAATATTCACTTCACGGTTTCTTCACGCCGCCAGGGTCATGGTGACTTAGGTCGTCGCGGCGAAAGGATCCAGTCACCATTGCGCCGGGAAAGGATCAAGTCCGCTTGTTGCAGGGCCAGGGAAAGCTGGTCGGGATCACCGATGTAGTGAATGTTGACCCGCGCCTCGTCGGTGGAAAGAAGCACCAGGTCGCTGCGGCGGATGACCGCCACGCCGGTCAGCCGCTTCCGCACTTCCAGCCAGTCGCCCAGGCTGGCGATGGGAATGGTCACCGCCGCCACCGCCCGGTTGCCGATGCGAAGCAGGTTGTCCTGCTTCCAATTGTCCTCCACCACCTGGGCCAGGTCCACCGCGGCGCGCAGCAGCAACGCAGCCTGGGTTTCGCCTTCCGTTGCCTGATAATTCCTCACCAGGGTTTGTTCCTGCAGTACCGTGCCATAGCGGGTCAGGTAAACCTCCAGCTCGGGCAGCAATCCACGGGCATCCCGGCGCAGGATACCGTGGACGACAAGGCTATCGCCGGCGTTATACCGCTCGGCGATGGCGGTAAGGCGCTGAGTATCGCCTTCCAGGGCCTGCTCGACGCCGATGGTCGCGATATCCGGCAAATCGCCCAGGGGCAGAACCAGGGGCACCAGCCCATTGATGACGGGCCGACGGCTCCACGCCGTCCGCCAGGGGTTGGGGTCATCCCACAACAACAATGCTCCGGCGGATTCGAGAACCGGCAGGATAAGCACCGGCTTGGAAAAGGTTTCGGCGAAGGGCAGGCCGTAATCGATCAGGTACTGGCGAATGGGTGGCGCGTTGAAGCGGAAGGTCAGGTTGGCCAGGTACCGCACGGCCGAGGTCTTTTCCTCATCGACCGAAAAGTCCTTGACGAAGGCATCGATCTCCTCCGGCGTCGGGCTGGGCAGGCGTTCCCGGTGGACCAGCAGGGTCATGCGCTCCAACAGCCGGCGGAAAGCCTTCCGCCTTCCCTCTTCCAGCGCCAGCTTGCGGGCCTTGGCGGCGGTTTCGGCGGTAACATCCACGGCCACCTGGCGGATCTCGAATATGTCCGGCGCCTGGGCCGCGGCCGGCCGGCTATTCAGGACCAGGCCCAGGACGAAGCATGCGGCAACCAACGCCGCCGCCATGACAGCCGGGCGGCGGCTGAAAAAGCCATAAGACCAACGGGGATCGATCATTGCAAACCTATCCGGATACAGTATCTTCAGCCCCATTCCGTTCTGAAACCCGCTTGATTTCAGACTCAGTTTCAACTTGTTTCAACCTAGTTTAACCCGGCGCCCCACATGGCAGAGTACAAGGAAATAAACAGCCTCAGCTACCGGGACGCAGGCGTAGATATAGACGCCGGAGCGGCCCTGGTCGAGGCCATAAAACCCATGGCCAACTCAACCCACCGGGCTGGCGTCATGTCTTCCATCGGCGGCTTCGGCGGTCTTTTCGACCTCAAGGCGGCGGGGTACCGGGATCCGGTGCTGGTCGCCGCCACCGATGGGGTGGGGACCAAGCTCAATGTCGCCATTGCCGCCGGAAAGCACGATACCGTGGGCATCGATCTTGTCGCCATGTGCGTCAACGATTTGGTGGTCCAGGGGGCGGAACCCCTGTTTTTCCTGGACTATTTGGCGACCGGCAAGCTGGACACGGAAATGGCGGAAGGGGTTATCGCCGGTATCGCCGAGGGCTGCCGCCGGGCCGGCGCCGCCCTGATCGGCGGCGAGACGGCGGAAATGCCCGGCATGTACGGCGCCGGTGACTATGATTTAGCCGGCTTTGCCGTCGGCGCCGTGGAGCGGGACGCCGTTCTGACCGGCGAAAGCATCGTCGAAGGCGACGTGATCCTGGGCCTGGCCTCGGACGGGCTGCATTCGAACGGCTTTTCCCTGGTCCGCCGGGTGGTCGGGATTACCGGTTCCGATTATGCCGCCATCGCACCCTTCGAATGGGACCGCACCCTCGGCGAGGCCCTGTTGGTGCCGACGCGAATCTACGTGAAAAGCTGTCTGGCCGCTTTGCGGGCCGATGGGGTAAAAGGAATGGCTCATATCACTGGCGGCGGCCTTTCGGAAAATATTCCCCGCGTACTGCCGCCGGGGCTGTCGGCTCGCCTGGACGCCTCCACTTGGCCGTTGCCCGGCGTTTTCCCGTGGCTGGCCAAAACCGGCGGCATCACGGTTGGCGAAATGGCCCGCACTTTCAATTGCGGCATCGGCATGGTGGTGATCACCGGCGAAGAACGGGCAGGGGAGGCGGAAGCCTTGCTGAAATCGGAAGGCGAAGCCGTCTATCCCATCGGCCGGGTCGAAAAAACCGTGCCCGGAGCGCCCGGGGTAATCGTCGACGGAATGGAAGAACAATGGATGGACTGAAAATTGCCGTCCTGATTTCCGGCCGGGGCAGCAACCTGCAATGCCTCATCGACGCCACGGCGGAAAGCCAGTATCCGGCTGAAATCGTTGCCGTCATTTCCAACGTTCATGGGGTGCTGGGCCTGGATCGGGCGAAGAAGGCGGATATCCCCACCAATGTTGTCGATCATGGGGACTTTCCCGATAGGGAAACCTTCGAAGACGCCATCAATGACGTGCTGCTTTCCGCCGGCGCCGAACTGGTGTGCCTGGCCGGCTTCATGCGTCTGGTGAGCGCCGGTTTCGTTCACCGCTGGCATGACCGGTTAATCAATATCCACCCGTCACTGTTGCCCGCCTTCAAGGGACTGCACGTGCACGAACGCATCATCAAGGCGGGGGTGCGGTTTTCCGGCTGTACAGTGCATTTTGTTCGCCCCGACATGGACGCCGGGCCGGTCATCGTTCAGGCAGCGGTGCCCGTGCTTGCCGGCGACGACGCCGATAGCCTGGCCGTCCGGGTGTTGGAGCAAGAACACATAGCCTTTCCCCTGGCCGTGCGCCTGATCGCCGAAGGACGGGTGCGCGTCGAAAACGAACGGGTAACCATTGACGGCCACCAGGCGCCGGCGGGCGTGCTGCTCAACCCGACCGGTGGATAGGATCTGCCGTGGGGAGCACGAAGAGTTGAAACCGGGGCGGGCGTTTGCCGCTCACTCCGGCGGGAATTCGCCAACACAATCACGGCAAACCGAAAAACAAGGGAGATTGTTGAACGGGAAACAACGGGAGGAAGGTTCACGGAGCGCAAGAAAACCGGTGATTTTGATCAGGAATTGCTCGATCTTTTTGACCAGCACGCCTATGGGCCGTCGCACGAGGTCAAACCGCCCAATACTGTGCCATGCGGTCAGGGGAACTGGAATATTCCCCTTCGGCAATCCGGAAATACCCGCCATTCCCTCTTTTTTTGTCCACCGGACGTGACGGGCATCACATACTTTCCGAACAATTTGCCGAAAATTGTATCAATTCCTAAAAGGGCCTCTGGAGGTAAAGGCTCCTTGCGCCACAAGCACGTCACGGTAGGCGGCTTCATGGCGAGAACTGAATTTATTGCCGTGGGCGATATCCGAGGGCTTTCCCGCGCCCGGGTCAACGCCATCGGCAACACCCTGATGGCCGAAGGCCTGTCCCGCAAGATGGTAGTCAGGCACCGCTTCTGCGAATCCCTGCCCCGGGTGCCAACCACCGTCGGCAATGGCAAACAGGGCAGCCGTCGGGTCGAGATTACCTTTGAACGATAGGCCCAACCCTTTCGAACTCAAGGGGGTGCTTATCATCCCCCCTTATGGGACTGTGGAACACTGAAACCGCGGGTACCAAAGTTATCGTTTATGACTTTAATAAAATGAAGAACATAATTGAAATACTAGTGGAGGCAACCTCATGGGTCGCATTGTAAAGATTTTTCTGGGTGTCGTCGTTCTCCTCATCGCCGTCGTTGTCGCCGGTGTCGCCTACGTGGCGTCCCTCGACAAGAACGACATCGCTTCCTTGATCACCGATCAGACCGGTCGAAAAGTCGACATCTCCGGCGATTTCAAGCTGGAGATTCTCACCCTCACCCCGTCGGTCACCGTAGAAGGCCTGACGATCGCCAACGCCGGTTGGGGATCCCGGCCAGAGATGATCAAGCTGGGCCGATTTGCAACTCAGGTCGAACTGATGCCGCTGCTGTCCGGCGACGTCCGGGTCAAGTACGTGGTCCTAGAGGGTCTGGACGTGATGGCCGAGACCGACGCCAAGGGCCTGGGCAACTGGGTGTTCGGCCCCTCCGTCGCGAAGGAGGAAGAAAAGGCCGGCGCCGTCACCGTGCCGGTAGTGGAGAAAGTCCAGCTGAAGGACGTACGCGTGGTCTACAAGGACGGCGCCACGGGCGAACAGATCGAGGTGATCCTCGACAACCTGGATGTCAGCAGTAAAGACCAAAACAGCCCCGTGATCATGGCCCTGGCGGGGTCCTTCAACAGCGCGCCGTATACCGCATCGGGCGAGTTCGGCGCCGTCAAAACGCTGCTCTTGGGCGGTCGGCCATATCCCATCAAGCTGGTGGCCGAAGTGCTGGGCGCCAAACTGACCGTAAGTGGAAGCATCGCCAAGCCGCGCGAAGTCGAAGGGATGGACCTCAAGGTCTCGGTGGAGGGGATCGACCTGACCCAGACGGCAGGCAAGGCCCGGCGCCTGGTGCCGGCGCTGAAGGACATGACCGTGCCGCCGGTGGGACCCTTCCGCATCGCAGCCAGTATCAAGGGTTCTCAGGCCGCACCGGCAATATCCGGCCTGGATGTCAGCATCGGCCAGACGGACAAAATCCTGATCACGGCCAGCGGCGGCATCGAAGACGCCATCAACATCAAGGGCGTGGATATCACGGTCGCCGCCAAGGGCCCCGACCTGACCGCCACCATCGGCATGGCCAAGCCGTTCGTGCCGGCACTGAAGGACATAGCAATCCCTGACATCGGCCCCTATGACGTGGCGGCAACGGTCAAGGGCTCTCTGGAGGCGCTTTCCGTCACCGGCCTGAAGGCCGATATCGGCCGTAAGGGTACTTTGCAGATCACCGCCAAGGGCGGCATCGAAGATGCCATCAATGTCAAGGGCGTGGACATTACGGTGGCCGTCAAGGGTTCCGACCTGACCGCCACCATCGGCATGGGCAAGCCATTCGTACCGGCGCTGAAGAAGATGACGATCCCGGACATCGGCCCCTATGACGTTGCGCTCGCCATCAAGGGATCGTTGGACGCCCTCACCATATCCAATCTGGCCGCGAACATTGGTCGCGAGGGTACTTTGCAGATTACCGCCAAGGGCGGCATCGAGGATGCCATCAATGTCAAGGGCGTGGACATCACTGTGGCCGCCAAGGGTCCCGACCTGACTGCCACCATCGGCATGGGCAAGCCATTCGTACCGGCACTGAAGGAGATGACGATCCCGGATATCGGCCCTTATGATGTGGCGGCGACGCTTAAGGGTTCGTTGGAAGCCCTTGCGGTCACCAGCCTGAACGTTAACATCGGTCGCGCCAAGAATCTTCTCGTGACCGCCAGCGGTGGCATTGAGGACGCCATCAACGTCAAGGGACTGGACCTGACGGTTGGCATCCGGGGCGACGATATTTCCGGGTTCTCGGACCTCGCTCAGACCGAGCTGCCCGATCTGCCGCCGTTCACCCTCGCGGCCAAAATCAACGACCAGGGCGGCGCCTACAACGTCCAGGACCTGAACGTCACGATCGGTAGGAGCGACCTTCAAGGTTCGGTGTCAGTGGCGTTGGGCGGTCAACGGCCGGTGGCCAAGGCGGACCTGACCTCGACCCTGCTCGACCTGGACCAGATGCTGCCCAAGGGGAAAGGGAAACCGGCCGCACCGGCGGCGAAGAAGAAAAGCGACGGCCGGGTGTTTCCCGCCGATCCCCTGCCTCTGGAGGGTCTTCAGGCGGCCGACGCCAACCTTGCCTTCAGCGGTAAGCGGATCGTCAGCCAGGGCGTGAAGATCGACAACGTATCGGTGGTCCTCAGCCTCAAGAACGGACGGCTGGACATCAAGCCCCTGAAGGCGCTGGTCAGCGGCGGCGCCATCGACGGCACCGTGGTTTTGGATAGCGGCAAGCCGATACCGGACATGGTTGTGGACCTGAAGGTAAACCAGTTCGACTATGGTGCCTTTCTCAAGCAGATGGGCCAGGACGATCTGCTCCGCGGTAAGGTTGACCTGGTCGCCGACATCAAGGGTCAAGGCGGTTCGGTCCGCGCCATCATGGCCGGCCTCGACGGCAAGGTGGACGTGATCAGCCAGAACGGCAAGATTGACAGCAAGCTTCTGAACATCGTCTCGGCCGATGTGCTGTCGGCATTCCCTGGGGTAGACAGCAAGGGTGACAAGGACCTGAGGTGCTTGGTGGTGCGTTTTGACGTCAGCAAGGGCCAGGCCACCGGCAAGGCGATCCTGTTGGAGACCGGCGGGTTGACCATGATCGGCACCGGCGGCATCAATCTGGCCGCGGAGACTCTAAAATTGCGCTTCGATCCCAGGGCCAAGAAGAAGAGCCTGCTCAAGGCGGCAATACCCTTCGAGGTGGGCGGTACGCTTGCGTCACCGTCGGTGACGCCGGACATGACCGCCGTGGCGACGGGCGCCGTGAAGACCGTGACTGGGGCCGCCATGAATACCGTGACTGGGGTCGCCAAGGGTGGTGCCGGCCTTCTCGGCAGCGTCCTCGGCGGCGGCAAGCAGCAGCAGGATACCGGCGGCACCGTGGACGAGACTGACTACTGCGCCTTGGCGCTCGCCGGCAAGCCGCTGGTGGCCTCCAAGATCACCGTCATTAAGCCGGCGGCCCCTGCGCCTCAGCCCGCGGCCCAGCCAACCACCACAACCAACGCACCGCTTCCACCGCCGCCCGGCAAAAAAAAGGGCACGGTGGACAAGACCATCGAGGACATCAGCAAGGGCGTGGGCGGAGCCTTGAAAGGATTGTTCGGAAACTAGCAGACAAAAAATGCCTGCGGGGCGGATCAGTACTTCGACAAGAAATCAGTCGAATGGCTGTTCCCGGCCTGCAAGCCGAAGTCCGGTAAGGTCATCGGATGTGAGAAGTTGAAACTGGTAAAGCTGGCCTGCTTATAAATTGCACAGGCTGATGTGAAGGAAGTGCGTCCAAAAAATGGAGAGGTTCGAATGAAAACGCGTATTTTGAAAACGGCGGCCGTATTCGTGGTTATCTCAACAGTCGCCGCATGCTCACCATCCGTTGGCAGCAAGGAATGGTGTGAAGATTTGAAGGAAAAAGATAAAGGACAGTGGACGGTTCAAGAGGCTGCTGATTTTGCCAAATACTGCATTCTGCCAAATTAGCATTTAGGCTGTTTCGAACACTTCTCGTTATTGTTTTATCAATGTACGGAAAAATTGACCTGTGCGTCGGATAAACCAGTATTTTTGATGTGGGGATGCCAATCACGCCGAAGGAAGATTGCTCCAATTTCGGAGTTTTTCAGCCTTCTGCTAATGCACATTTTTCACGATATTTTCGCGGCCCACAATCCATTCAAGTTCCTATTTGACCATATCCACATGATGGCCGGGCTTTGCCTGCATGATTTTGGAAACAACGGCGCGGCGGATAGGCCTGGAAAAACGGTGAAAATTTTCGAGAATCAGGAACTTGATACTGGGCCGGATTGTTTTTGACAGCAGCAGGCCCACCACCATCTTCTCCCGAATCTGGCTGCGAATATTACCAGCCTCGGTCAGTTCAAAGAAATCGTTAACAAATACCCGGGGGGCAATGCTCCCCTCCAAAAGTCCTTCAAGGTTTTGCCGCAGGGCCGTCGTGTACTGGGTCCGCGTGCGGAGGATAAAGCGCGATGTATGGACCCTGACCACGTCAATGGCCCGCGGATTAAACGCTGACTCCTTGACCAGACCGACGCATTTGCGAACCACTTCATGCCGGGTGGTTTCACCGACCATATTGATTACTTCTGAAACCAGCTTGGTCTGATTGCCCATGGGACTTAATCGGGCGACGGCGGCAAGCGCCATGGGAAATTCAGGATCCCGCGAAGCCATCATGGCGAGAGCCAGGGGATCTTCCAACCCCTTGAGATCCATGCCCTTGCTCAGCAGGTTCTCCGGCGCCAGGATTCGCGGCGTTTCTTCGCCGGGGAGGCAGATTGGACGGTGCATCCGATAGTCTTCCTTGACCATGAGCGCCGCATCCAGGCCCTTTTTGGTCAGTCCAAGTCTATCCAGCATTTCATCACCTCATTCGCCTTACACCCCGCAATCCTCACCCGGGACAATCTCTATCCCCCCGATAAAGGTCAAGCAGGCACATTCCCGGGAAGACTGGCCAAACCGGTTTCTTTCTCCCGTTGGGTATGGCCAGCACCCAACACGGCAGAATCCTTTTACCCTAGCCAAAGGCGCAAATAAACAACAAATTGTGGTTTCACCAGCTAGAGACCCCATATGTAGGTGCCGAAGCTTTCCCGTTCAAGTAATTTCATTCAGTTGGCTGCGTCAGGCCCCATACTTGGGATCGAAGGTCGTAATTCTAGCCAATCCCCAGATTCTGGCCGATCTATGGTCCGCTCCCTTGATACAGGTGGAAGAACGGGCGCTGATCCTTGACGCCCGAAGCGGCGGGTAATGGTAACATAGGCGCCGTCAGGTGTTTACCACTTCCCCGAAGGGCGGACGGAAAGATGGGCATGCGGATCGGCATAGATTTGGGCGGCACCAAAATCGAAGGGATCGTTCTTGATGCCCATGGTGTTGAAAGGGCCCGCCGCCGGGTACCTACGCCAACCGGCGATTATTCCGGAACCCTCTCGGCGATCACCGGACTGGTGGCTGATCTTGAAAATGATACAGGCCCTGCCCAATCCGTCGGCATCGGTATTCCCGGCACCCTTTCGCCGGCCACCGGTTTGGTCAAGAACGCCAATTCCACCTGCCTGATCGGCCACGCCCTGGACCGGGACCTGGAGGCCGCCATGGGCCGGCCGGTGCGCCTTGCCAATGATGCAAATTGCTTTGCCATTTCTGAAGCCACCGACGGAGCGGCCGAGGGCGCCCGCGTTGTTTTTGGCGTCATCCTTGGAACCGGTGTCGGTGGTGGAGTGTTCATCGAAGGGCAAGTTCTAACCGGCGCCAATGCGATCGCCGGAGAGTGGGGACACAACCCCCTGCCTTGGCCTCAAGCCTGCGAAAGTCCGGGCCCGCCCTGCTACTGCGGACAGAATGGATGCATTGAAACGTTCGTGTCGGGCACGGGATTGGCCCGCGACTATTCCCAGGTGACGAAAGACAATCCAACGGCCGAACAGATCGTTAGCAAAGCCCAGGCCGGCGACGAACAAGCTCTTGCGGCCTTGCGGCGTTATGAGTCCAGGCTGGCCCGCGCCCTGGCATCCGTCATCAATGTGATTGACCCTCATATCATCGTCCTCGGTGGGGGCATGTCCAACCTCACCCGACTTTACGATACGGTTCCGAAATTGTGGCGGGAGTGGGTATTTACCGATCAGGTGAGCACCAAACTCGTCGCCAACCGTCACGGGGATTCAAGCGGTGTCCGTGGCGCCGCATGGCTTTGGCCCATTGATGGATCGAATTAGCGGACGGAATTTAGCAGTCCGGTTTCGGCAAAAGCTCCAATTCGTCCAGGGTCAGGTCAAGGGTGAACGAACCGAAATCCTGCTCGATCCTGTCCGCGATACCGTCCTCGCGATAGCGGACCCCAATTTCGAAATCGGGCAGGGTTTCCTTGCTGCCTACCGGGAAAAAAGCCAACCACATCCGCCACGCGGGAAGTTCGTCAAGACCCAATTCATTGGCGATTTTCGCGCTTTCCTCTTTCTTTACTCTTCGCAAAAGAACATTGATCTCAAAAGGGTTGTCGGTGCTGGAGCCATCGAACACGACCTTCGAAACCCGTACGCTTCCCTCCCGGCCAGCGCGGAACAGTTCCCGCAGGTGCTGTGTGGGAAACAAGGTGCCTGCCGGCAGGTCCATGGTGACTTCTTCGGGCTGTGAGTAACGGGCCTTACCCCCCTTGCCGACCCCGGACAGGGTCGCGGTTCCCTGTATATCCTCGGTGGTCCGGCCGTTTTCTTTATTGCGGAGGCGAAAGCGATAGTTGAGGCCGTTGAACGACTCCCAATTCGCGAACGTCCAGGCGATTTCAACTTCATCGCCCTCATCGTATTGAACCCGAAGATAGGTTTTCGTTTCTCCGGTCCATCCGTCGCACCCTCTGGCGAAACGGTACAGCATGGCTCCACGGGCGCCGACCACCCCCGATTTGGCTGTCGCCGTGCCTAGTGACATTCGGTAAATAGCCCGGTGAGCAACCAGGTCCACGGTCGCGGAAGGCGCCGCCGCGGCCGCTGAATCCATGGCTGCGCCCATGAGGGCCAAAACAAATAGTGCGCGAAACTGCGGAACCATCGGAATATTCTTTCATCGGAAATGCACAAGAAAACAAAAGAATCATAAGGTTGAGGCCGAGGTCTGTCCACTTCCCGCCGAGCGATGGGACGGCGGCGGCCGGCAAAATAAGCCGGACCGGCAAAATTTACCCATACAAACGAGCAAAATTGCCGGGAAAATTCTCTAACTCGTTGATTCCAAAAGGGTCAATATTGGCACGCTGCTTGCTTACCCCTATTGCGAGGGAATGATTCCGCCCGTTTCAGGCGGTCGTCATGCCCCCCAACAGAGCAAGGGAGAGACCCGTGAGACTGCACAATTCTTTCGTCCAGATGGATACCCAATTGGATTCGAACCATACCGATTTGATGACCAGTGTCGCCACCCTGGCCGACTGCCTGGAAGAAGTTGGGGCCCCCTTAACCCCCGGTAACGACAACGGCCGCGCCATTGACGTGGCCTTGGCGGCCGCCATTTCGGCCGAGCGCCGCATCGCCGAACAAATGGAACGCATCGCGTTTCTTGAAAGGCTGGCGATTACCGATGACCTGACCGGCCTGCTCAATCGCCGGGGTTTCGAAAACCAGATTCGCCATTCCCTGGCCGTGTCGCGCCGTTACGACGAACGCGGGGTATTGGTCTACGTGGACCTGGACGGCTTCAAGTCAATCAACGATTCCTACGGCCATGCCGCCGGCGATGAAGTATTGAGACAGGTGGCCAAGGCCCTCATGCGCAATGTACGGGATACGGACTATGTAGGCCGCATGGGCGGTGACGAATTCGCCATCCTGCTGACCCGCACCACCGAGGAAGACGGCCTCAAGCGGGCGGCGGCTCTCGACCGCGTGCTTAACCGGGTGTTCACCCGCTGGAGCGGCCAGTTGATCGCCCTTAGCGCCAGCGTCGGCTATATGCCCTACGGACCCAAGGATGATGGACACGAACTGCTCGGAAAGGCAGACCAGGCCATGTACAAATCCAAACGCTTGCGGGCGGGCTTGCTGAACGAACGGGCCACCGCCTAGCTCCGGCAAGTACCGGAAATCCTGGCCAGGAATGGGGCGCATACAGACCCGCCGTAGGATCGCCGGTAATATTCACGTCATGATCCGCCTTCCGGAAGTGACTCGCCCGATCGCCATTCCGGCCGTCGGCGCCTGTATTGTCCGCACCGCCGAACGTGGGGAGGCGCCGCCATGAGGATCGGGTGGCGACAGACCTGTTCGGCGTCCGGCGGCGGCTTCGCCTCTTCGGGCCGTGCCCTGGCCGTCGTGCCGAAACCCGCTGTCCGCCCGCCGGTCCGCCAGCCAGCCTGGGACCCGTTGGAACAGTGGGACGTTCGCCCGCTGCCGCCCGGCGTGCGTGCGGCGGTGGATTTGCGCGACATTTCGCCCCGGCAGGTCGCCGATATGAGCATCGACCTCTATGCCAGCGGTATTCTGTCCTGGGAGGAATATTCCGAACTGGCGTTCCAGGCGGAACTGCATCCCGACTTCGACCGCACCATCGGCGCCCTGACCGGGGAACGGGCGATGCCCAACCGCCGCCGGAATTTCATTGCCGTCTGGGTGGAACGGCTTGCCTTCGAGATGAAGTACAACACCCACCAACCCAAACGCATCGAAAGAGCCCGGCACATCGTCGCCGTTTTCCGCCGGGTCAGCGGCGGCGCCCGAATGGTGGCCTAGACCCTAATCAACCTGGGCCAGTTGGCGGTCTTCGGTTTCCCTGTGGAGGGGTTGGCGGCGGGCTTCGATCCACTCCGCCACCTTCAGGTCGATGGGCCAAGAATCGTAGATGCCGACCCGTTTCAGGCGCCGGCGGATATTCTTTTCCTCCCCCCTGGAAAACGGCCCAACCACCACCCGGTAGCGGGTGCGGCCGTCCAGGTCGGCGGTGATCACCGTCGGCTCCAGGCCGTTGTACTGGCCCGCCAGATAGCGGGCGTTGGCCTTGCCGGCGAAGCTGCCGATGACCAGGAACCTGTTGGCCGGCGCCGGCACCGAAGCCAGGGTCAGCCTTGCCGGTCCGCTCCTGGCTGAACCGTTGTTGGCTAAACCGGCCGCCGGTTTCCGGGACGGAACCGGCGCCACTTCGGTTTTCGGCCTAGTTTCCGGCTTCGTGGCCGCCGGCGTCACGCCCGGTAATGCGTCTTGGCCAACCGCGGCTTCGGCCGGAAGGAATGCCACGGCCCGTTCCGTTTCACTGCTACCGGTGGGACTGGACGCCGGCAGCAGGCCGTCAAGCAGGTCTTCCAGGGGCAGCACCTTGAAAAGGTCTTCCCCAGGTTCCTGCTCCAAGGACTCCCCATTGCCCACCGTCTCGCCGCCGGGGTTTGACCATGCCGTGTCTTCACCCCCGGGCACGCCGGTAATATCATCGGGTGCCGAAGGGATTTCCCGGCCGGCGGCCTTGGCGTTGGCCTCGGCGTTGACCCGGGCTTCTTGCAACATCGCTTGCCCTTCCGGCGCGATCCGCGGCCCGCTGTCGACGGCGGCGATCACCGTACCTGTATCGTCGCCGTAATCGGAACAGATGGGTTCGCCTTTGACCGTCCGCCACAGGGCGCAATCTTGCTGGGCAAGCAGGGAAATTCCGTGATCGGTCACCGACTTGCCGCTGGCCAGGTAGGAAATGCCGTCTATGGCCCACGTCGCGATCTTCAGGGGCAGTGGTATGGCGCATCCGGTGAGGAGCACCAGGAGTACGGACAGCGCAAGAAACTTCTTCATGGCGTCACCCTTCCCAGAGCATTCTTTGCGTCGGAGAAAATTCCCCGTTGAGAAGTCTCTCCTTACTTTACTTCCCCCAAACGGCGCCGCATTTTCGCCGGCTTGTTTCCCCGGTCTGAAATGCGGCTTCCGGAACCCTTTCGCGGCGCCTTCGCGGCACATTCATCATGCCTTCGCCACACCTTCGAAAGAGTCATTGTCGGGGATGATCCTAGGCGGCCATCCTTTTCATTTCGTTAAGATTTTCTGCTTTTGCCGCCTTCGGCGGATGATTTAATTTTAGGCAAATTCAGCTTCAAATGCAGATCCCTGAGACGCTCGGGCTCGACCGCCGCCGGTGCCCCCATGAGCAGGTCCTGGGCCTGCTGGTTCATGGGGAAGGCGATGATCTCGCGGATGTTGGGCTCGTCGGCCAGCAGCATGACGATGCGGTCGATGCCCGGCGCCGAGCCGCCGTGGGGCGGCGCCCCATAGCGAAAGGCATTCAACAACCCGCCGAACTTTTCCTCCACCACTTGGGGTCCGTATCCGGCGATGCCAAAGGCCTTGATCATGATATCGGGCCGGTGGTTACGGATGGCGCCGGACGACAGTTCAACCCCGTTGCAGACAATGTCGTACTGATAGGCCAGGATGTCCAGGGGGTCCATTTCCTCCAGCGCCTCCATCCCCCCCTGGGGCATGGAAAACGGATTGTGGCTGAATTCGACGCGGCCCGTTTCCTCGTTCATTTCGAACATCGGGTAATCGACGATCCAGCAGAAACTGAGCGCCTCTTTTTCCAACAAGTCCAACTCATCGCAGATGCGCATCCTGGCCATGCCGGCGAAGCGTTCGGCGTCCTTTTTCGGCTGGCAGACAAAGAACACGGCGTCGCCGCTCTTGGCCCCGGTGGCCTGCCGGATGGTCTCGGTGCGGTCCGCTTCCAGGTTCTTGCCGATCGGGCCTTTCGCGCCGCCGTCTTCGAAGATCATGTAGCCCAGGCCGCCGGCTCCTTCCTCCCTGGCCCAATCGTTGAGCTTGTCGAAGAAGCTGCGCGGCTTGGCCGCCGCGCCCGGCGCCGGGATGGCGCGGACGACGAAACCCTTGGCGACGTTCCTGGCGAACAAGCCAAAGGCGGAATCGCTAAAGGCTCCGGTGACGTCGTGGATGACGATGGGGTTGCGCAGGTCCGGCTTGTCGGAGCCATACTTGAGCATGGATTCCGCATACGGGATGCGCGGGAAAGGCGGCGCGGTCACCGTGCGGACGCCTTTGAATTCGTCGAACACCCCGTGCAGCACCGGTTCGATGGCGGCGAACACGTCTTCCTGGGTGACGAAGGCCATCTCGAAATCCAACTGGTAGAATTCGCCCGGGCTGCGGTCGGCCCGCGCGTCTTCGTCGCGGAAACAAGGCGCGATCTGGAAATAGCGGTCGAAGCCGGAAACCATGAGCAATTGCTTGAACTGCTGCGGCGCTTGGGGCAGGGCGTAAAACTGCCCCGGGTGGTTGCGCGAAGGCACCAGGTAATCCCTGGCTCCTTCCGGCGAGGATGCGGTGAGGATGGGGGTCTGGAATTCGGCGAACCCGGCCTCGATCATGCGCCGGCGGATGGAGGCGATGATCTGCCCGCGGAGCATGATGTTGGCGTGAACCTCGGGCCGGCGCAAATCCAAAAAACGGTGGGTCAGGCGCATTTCATCCGAGTATTCCGCCTCGCCCGCCACTTGCATAGGCAACACGTCGGCCGGGCTTTCGATGTGAATTTCGTCGATCGCCAATTCCACCTGTCCGGTGGGCAGGGACGGATTGACGGTGTCTGCCGACCGTTCGACCACGGCGCCGGTAACGGTGATGACGCTTTCCGGCCGCGCCCCTTCGGCCAGGGGGAACAGGCGGCTGGAAATGTCGATGACGCACTGGGTCAGGCCGTAGTGGTCGCGCAGGTCGATGAACAAAAGGTTGCCGTGATCCCGCTTGCGGTGGATCCAGCCGGAAAGGCGGACCCGTTGCCCGGCGTGATCCAGCCTTAATTCGGCGCAGGTGTGGGTGCGGTAGGGATGCATGGTCATGATTATCAGGTTATCCAGAAACGGCGGCCAGAAGCTGTCCAGAAGCGGTGAAGTGGCGCCAAGGGGTACAAGGAAGCAAGAGGCGGAAAAGCACACTTTCCCGGCTCTCTTGTCAAGGCGAGCTTTGCCGGGAATACGGCACTGGCCTTGCTGCGGTCTAAAAGCTGCAATCCAGGGAGTCTCGCCCGGCGACCATGTATTTTCCTTAAAAAGTATAAAACAGGAAAATATACCCTCTTCACAAAGAGTTCAAGGAAAATAATCCACGTAGAGTATGTGGGTTAAAGAAGTATGTGAGTCGAAGTATGGGGGGCAGGCCCTGTTTTTTGCTTCGTCACTCCGCGATCAAGGGTCGGGTGTTTCAAGAAGCAAAAAACAAGGCCTGATCTCTTTTGTGATGGAGTCTATGGAATGGAGACCGCCTCAACCGACAATGTCACACAGCACACAACAAAAGTGTTGTATATCGTGACGTGCCATGAACGACAGTGAGTTAAGAAAGTGGCTTAAGAAACATGGCTGTGATTTTCAAACTCATAAAGGCGGGAGCGGTCATTTGACTGTCTCGCTTGGAAAGCGAACCACACAGTTACCCATGCACGGTGGACGCAAAGAGTTAGGCCGTGGTCTTGTCCACAAGATCTAGAAGGATTTGGGGCTTATTTGAACCGTAGGAGTACGAAATCTCATGTTGGCATATCCGATTCGCCTGAAACCCGACGATAACGGGACGGTGCTTGCCACCAGCAGGGACTTCCCCGAATTGACGACCTTTGGCGACGATCATGAAGACGCGCTGCTTCACGCTGTCGATGCTTTGGAAGAAGCAATCGCCGCACGTATCGCCAGCAGGGAGGAAGTTCCAAGCCCATCCAGGGGGAAGCACAAGGCCGCCCTGCCGACCCAAACGGCCTTGAAGGTTCTCATCTACCAGGCAATGGGGGAAAGGCGGGTGAACAAGGCGGAACTGGCCCGCCGGTTGGCCTGGCATGGCCCCCAGGTCGATCGCCTACTGAACATCCGCCATGCGACCCGGCTCGATCATATCGACGCCGCATTGGCGGCCCTGAACAAACGCCCCGATATCTCAATCGTCGATCGCACCTGAGGAGCCCGGCGCGGTTCCGCCCGTCACATGTTCATGTGATCTAAATTCATCCCCGCCATGCCCGGGGTCGGCGGCGCGCCTCTCATGCCAAGCCGCATGAGGTATCCGCGTCTCCCGCGTTTCGCTTGTTTATTGCGGAAGCCATCAGTGGTGAACGATCGAAACCGCCTCCATCACTTCACCCGCCAATTGGTGTGATGCCGCCTTGGACAGGTCGTCCAGGGCAAGCATGCCCACCAGAGCCTTGTCAAACCGGCTGAGCACCGGCAGGCGGCGGACCCTCTTTTCCTCCATGACATGGGCGGCGTCATCCAGATCCTGGTCCTCGAAGCAATAAATCACGTCCTTGGACATGATCTCCCTTGCCATGGCGGTTTTCGGATCGAGGCCGGCGGCGATGGCACGGATCGCGATATCCCGGTCGGTAACCAGGCCGACCAGCCGGTTGCCCTCCTCCACCGGCAGGCAGCCGATGTCCCGGTCCTTCATGCGGATGGCCAGCTTGTCGATGGTCATGTCGGGGCCTACCCACTCCACATTGGAGGTCATAATTTCCTTGACTAGCATTGCATCCTCCTACTTTTCCCCTGCGTCCAATGGCCCGCGCAAGGGCAACCGCCCTCGCGCAACCACCAAGACACAGAATTTCAAAAAGAGCCGACGCACCGGAGAACAGCGGCTCCGGAAAAATTACGTCTAAAAAAATTATAACACGTCCAGTGCCCGAAAACCACGGCAATGGCCCGGAACGGCAATGGACCGGAACTCACGAAAGCCCCGTCCGCCGGTTCCAGGCCGGGAAGCATGGGGGTATTTCAAGAAGCAATAAAACAAGACCTGACCCCCATTTGCGTGGATGGAAGAAGCCCTGGAACGGGTGGACAAGGGTATTTATGCGGTTAATATCGGCGGCCATAACCGTGTGGCGCGGGGTTGAGAAAAAGCCATGAATGACGGCGCGGAAATGATCTGCCAAGTGCTGGATTTCTGGTTCGGCACCAAGGAATCCGAAGAATACGGTGGCAACCGCAAGGCATGGTGGGTAAAAGACCCGTCCTTCGACGCTGAAATCCGCCACCGCTTTTTGGCCGGTCAACGGCGGGCGGCAAAGGGCGAATATGACTTCCTGGCCGAATCTCCGCAAGGCATGACCGCCCTGGTCATCATGCTGGACCAGTTCCCCCGCAACCTTTACCGGGACAGCCTGCGGGCCTTCGCCACCGACGCCAGGGCCCTGGCGCTGACCAAGCGGGCCGTCGATACAGGCATGGACAAGGACCTGATCCCGGCCATGCGATTGTTCCTTTACCTGCCCCTGGAACACAGCGAAGATCTTGAGGATCAGGAACGGTCCGTGGCGCTCTACAAGGCGCTGGATTTCGCCGACACCTATGATTTCGCCGTCCGTCACCGGAATGTTGTCGCCCGCTTCGGTCGCTTTCCCCACCGCAACAACGTGCTGGGCCGGAAAAGCACGGTGGAGGAAATCGAGTTCCTGAAGCAGCCCGGGTCTTCGTTCTGAAGAACCTTTTTGAATTGCGGTGGAATTTCGCGCCGGCCCCCTTTGTCCCTTCTCCCTTTCTGCCGCTGTTGAATCCGTGTATTAACTCCCGCCCATGACCCTGATCACCGACACCGGAACCCTGGCCGCCTTTTGCCGACGCGTTTCCGGCGAGCCGTACCTGACCGTCGATACGGAATTCATGCGCGAAAAGACCTACTGGCCCATCCTTTGCGTGGTCCAGGTGGGGGCGGCGAAGGAAGCCACGGCCATCGACGCCCTGGCCCCGGGCATCGACCTGGGCCCCCTGTTCGAGCTTCTGGCCCGGCCGGAGACGGTCAAGGTTTTCCATGCCGCCCGCCAGGACCTGGAAATATTCTACCACCTGACCGGGTCGCTGCCGGCGCCCGTGTTCGACACCCAGGTGGCGGCCATGGTGCTGGGTTTCGGCGAACAGGTGGGCTACGAAGGCCTGGTCGCCAAGACCACCCGGGGCGTCATCGACAAATCGTCCCGCTTCACCGACTGGGCGCACCGGCCGCTGAGCGAAAAGCAAATTCATTATGCCATTTCCGACGTTACCCACCTGCGCCCGGTGTATGAAAAGCTTCGGGACAAGCTGGCGGCCAATGGCCGGGCCAGCTGGCTGGATGAGGAAATGGCGGTGCTGACCGCCGACGAAACCTACGCCATGGACCCGGATAAGGCTTACCTGAGGATCAAAAGCCGGGGCGCCAAGCCCCGCTTTCTGGCCGTGCTCAGGGAAGTGGCGGCGTGGCGGGAGCGGCAGGCCCAGCGCCTGGACATACCCCGCAACCGGGTGTTGCGCGAAGAGTCCCTGATCGAGGTCGCCCACCACTTGCCCAAGACGACGGACCAGCTGGCCCGTACCCGGGGCCTGGGCAGGGGGCTGGCCGAAGGCAAGGGCGGCAAGGCGCTGCTGGAAGCGGTGCAAAAAGGACTGGCGACGCCCGAAGACCGATGCCCGCGGCCCAAGGTCAAGCCGGACCTGCCCCGCGGCATCGGCCCGGTGACCGACCTGCTGAAGGTCCTGTTGAAGATGAAATGCGAGGAATCGGACGTCGCGCCCAAGCTGCTGGCTTCCGCCGCCCAGGTGGAACTGATCGCCGCTTTCGGCGAAGACGCCGACGTGCCGGCGCTGCACGGCTGGCGGCGGGAAGTTTACGGCGAAGCGGCCCTGAAACTGCGCCGGGGCGAACTGGCGTTGTCCGTCCAGGGCAGGAAACTGGCGCTGACGGAAACGGCTTAACCCGCCTCTTCCAGGCGGGCCTGGGATTCCAGCCAAGCTTGTTCCGATTGGGCCAACTGAGACTTTAAATCGCTGAGCTTGACCTGCAACTCCATCAACGCCGCGGTCGGGCCCTCGTACACCGCCGGGTCGGTAAGCCGGGCCTCCAGGGCTTCGATCCTCGAGGCCAGGGAATCCATGTGCTTTTCCGCCGCCTTGACCGAACGCCTGAGACCGGCGTTCTGGGCCCGGGCCTGGGCGCGGTCACGCCGGGCTTTCTTGCGGTTGCTCTCTTTTCCGTTTTGCCGGGCGCCGGCGTTGTTTTCTTCCTGACTTGTCTTTTCATTTCCTTCCCGGCGCCGGGACAAAAGCCGGCGGCGGTAATCGGCCAGGTCGCCGTCGAAGGGGTCGCAGGCGCCGCCGGCCACCAGCCACAGCCGGTCACAGGTCAACTCGATCAGGTGGGGGTCGTGGCTGACCAGGATGATGGCGCCTTGGTAATCGTTCATCGCCTGCACCAGGGATTCGCGGGCGTCCACGTCCAGGTGGTTGGTGGGTTCGTCCAGCAACATGATGTGGGGCGCATGGACGCTCATCAGGACGAACAGCAGCCTCGCCTTCTCGCCGCCGGAAAGGTTCTCCACCCGGGTATCGGCCCGCTGCTGCTCGAATCCGAAGGCGCCCAGGCGGGCGCGGACGTAGGCCTGCTTTTTGTCTTCCAGCAGCCGCGCCATGTGCTCGAAAGGCGTGCCTGCATCGTCCAACTCGTCGGTCTGGTGCTGGGCGAAGTAGCCAGCCCTGAGCTTGCCCGACCGGCGCAGGCTGCCCGACAGCGGCTGCAGGCGTCCGGCCAGCAGCTTGACCAGAGTGGACTTGCCGTTGCCATTAGCCCCCAGCAGGGCGATGCGGTCGTCCATGTCGATGCGCAGGTTCAGACCCGTCAACACCGGCGTATCGGCGGCATATCCGGCGGCGACGTCTTCCAGAGAGAGGATCGGCGGCGCCAGGGGCTGGGGATCGGGAAAGCGGAAAGTCACGGTGCGTTCCTCCATCACCGAGGCGATGGGTTCCATGCGGGCCAGCATCTTGATGCGGCTTTGCGCCTGGCGGGCCTTGGTCGCCTTGTAACGGAAGCGGTCGACGAAAGACTGGATGTGGCGGCGCTCGGCTTCCTGTTTCATCCGCATCTTGGATTCCAGCACCAATCGTTCCCGCCGGGTGCGCTCGAAGCGGTCGTAGCCGCCGGCATAGCGGGTCAGCCGGCCGCCTTGCAGGTGGATGATCTCATCGACCACCGTGTTCAACAAGGTGCGGTCATGGCTGATGACCAGCAGGGTTCCCGGCCATTTCGCCAGGTAATTTTCCAGCCACAGGGTTGCTTCCAGGTCCAGGTGGTTGGTCGGCTCGTCGAGCAGCAAGAGATCGGGGCGGGCGAACAGGGCGGCGGCCAGGGCGACGCGCATGCGCCAGCCGCCGGAAAAATCCCCCACCGGGCGCGCCTGGGCGGCGGCATCGAAGCCTAGTCCCTGGAGGATGGCCCCGGCGCGGGACTCGGCGGTGTGGGAATCGATGTCCGCCAGCCGGTGATGAATGTCGGCGATGCGTCCCGGGTCGGCGGCGGTTTCCGCCTCGTCCAGCAGGGCGTTGCGTTCCTTGTCCGCCGCCAGCACCGTTTGCAGAAGGCCGGCCTCGCCGCTGGGCGCTTCCTGGGCGACGGTGCCGATGGTGGCGCCCCCCGAAACCGTGATCGTGCCGCCGTCGGCGTGGGCCTCGCCGGTAATCAGCCGGAACAGCGTCGTCTTGCCGGTGCCGTTGCGGCCGACCAGCCCCGCCCTGTGGCCGGCGGCCACCGTGGCCGAAGCGCCATCGAGTAAAACCCGCCCACCGATGCGGAAAACCAGATCGTTGATATGCAGCATGGGCGGGGGTCTAACACAGCCGGGTCGCCTGGGAAATATGGGAAATGGGGGATAGCCGGGAAACGGGGGAAATGGGCCGAAGCGCCCGACCCCCCGGGAGCGGAAGCCCGCTTTGGGTTGCCACCGCCGTCCGATCCGTCTATAACGCGCCCACTTTGGCTCCGGCGAACCCGGGGCCACCTTCGAAAAACCCCATGAATCGGGGGTTTTTGATTTGAATTTCTTGGCAGAACCACACGGAGCGAAGCAGGACCATGACCGTTGAACGGACCCTGTCGATCATCAAGCCGGACGCCACCCACCGCAACCTGACCGGTAAGATCAACGCCTTCTTCGAGGACGCCGATCTGCGTATCATCGCCCAGAAACGCCTGCTGCTCACCCGCCAACAGGCGGAGGCATTTTACGCCGTGCACGCCGAGCGGTCCTTTTACGGCGAGTTGTGCAATTACATGACTTCCGGCCCGGTGGTGGTCCAGGTGTTGCAGGGTGAAGACGCCATCGCACGCAACCGGCAAATCATGGGCGCCACCAACCCGGCCAACGCGGACGAAGGTACCATCCGCAAGGAGGTAGGCGTTAACGTGCAGGAAAATTCCGTCCATGGGTCGGATTCACCTGAAAACGCGGCCAAGGAAATCGCCTTTTTCTTCAGTGAAACCGAAATCGTCGGCTGACCTTCAAGGGGTCAGGGTTTTGTCTTAATAAACTCCACCTTGCCGCCGGCTTTTATCCACCCGTCTATTCCGCCGTCCAGATGACGGACGTTGCTGATCCCTGTTTCGCCCATGGCTTTTAGGGCCAGGGCCGAACGCTCGCCGAAGGCGCAATAGAGAAGGGGTTTTTTCGCCGATTGGGCGATCATGGCGTGGAAGGCGCCGCCGGGACGGATATGTTCGTCAAGTCTTTGGTAGGGGACATGAACCGATCCCGCGATAACGCCGGCCTTGGCCCGTTCGCTATCTTCACGAAGATCGACGAACAGGGTATCGGGGCTTTCAATTTCACTGACAGCCTCAGTAGCGGAAACGGTCGCCTTTCTTAATGTTTCGTCTTCCTGGGCGAAGCCAATGGACAGGTTCGCCGGTACGGCGATATCCATCAATCTGGGATTGGGCAGATCGAGATTGTTCATGATTTCGGCATATTCATCGGCGCTTTTTACCTGAAGCCTCGGGTTATGAGCCCTTTCCTCGCCGATGGTGCTGACGGTATTCCCTTTGTAGTCGTGCCCGGGATAGACGAAAGTTTCGTCTGGCAGGGTAAGCAATTTTATAAAAATGGAATTGTAGGCGTCGGCTGGACTGCCATTTTGAAAATCGGTCCTGCCCGTGCCGCGGATCAAAAGGGTATCGCCGGTAAAGACCCGGTCGGGCAGGCTGAAGCAATAGGAATCATCCGTATGGCCGGGCGTATGGATCACGTTAAGGGAAATGCCTTCGATATCGATGGTATCGCCTTCTTCCACCCGCATGGATACCCGGTCGACCTGGCTGCGGCGGCCCATCACGGTAACGCAGCGTGTGCGGTCGCGAAGGGCGCCCAGCGCGGTGATGTGATCGGCGTGGACATGGGTGTCCACGGCCTTCGCCAGTTTTAGGTCAAGTTCGCCCAGGAGTTGGGTGTATCGGTCGATGTTGTCCAACACCGGATCGATAATCAGCGCCTCGCCACCTGTGCGGCTGGCCAGCAGGTAGGTATAGGTACACGAAATACTGTCGAACAACTGGCGGAAGATCATGGATGGCCTTTTCCAGCGGCCCCGCCGCCAAAGAGATGCAGCCAAAGGATGCAGCCAAAGAGAGATGGAAAAATTCGCGGCCGGCCGAATGGGGCCGGCGCCAATGGCGTCAGCCGACGCTGGCGGTCCTGGGAGCGTCGGAGTCCTTGTCATAGGTGATGGTGGCCTTGCTACCGCAGTATAGGCCATAAATGGTTTCAATGACCGAACTGGCTTCTTCACCGGCCAAGGAATAAAAAATGGTCTGCGCCGAGCGGCGGGTGGATACCAACCCGTCACGGCGCAACCTGGCCAGGTGCTGGGACAAAGCCGATTGGCTAAGTCCGATGATTTTTTCAAGGTTGCCGACACATTTTTCCCCGGGGACCAATTGGCAAAGGATCATCAGCCGGTGCTGGTTGCTCATCGACTTTAGCAGGGTGCTGGCCCGCCGGGCGTTTTCCTCAATTCTTTGAATATCCATTTTTCTTGGTTTTTTCCCTTGATGAAGAGCCTAAGGCACGTCTGACGCTATAGTGCCTGGTGACCCGTGAATCGCGGCGATTGAGTGAATGCGTGATTGTATTCGGTATAAGTAATATAAACGAGGCACCGGTTATCGGCTAGTCAAAACTTGTATTTGTATTGTGCATTGCAATATAAGCGATAAGGGATGTCAGGGAGTTAAGTGCAAGAAAATTTGGAAAAAATTAGCCGAAACTAATAACAATTGTCTTTCTTCAGGATTTAGGGAAGAAAAAATCGCCGTATAAAATTGTGCAGCGCAATAAAAAAAACTGATCAGCGAGCCACCAAAGCCGGTATTGGCCGCCAATAGGGCAACCCTGCTCTGGGGTGCAGGGAATCCAAAGTCCCCATGGTTTCGAAGCTCTGATATCAGCGGCCCATGGTATTGACTCGTCTCGAAGCACGGCCACTGGCCGCCGGTACTACTCCGCCGGTTCTTTCTTGAGTAGGGGAACCCGGTGGTGCTTCCGCTCCGCGAATCCGGTCACCAGGCTCATCAATGACGGAATGATGGCTAGGGTCAGCAAGGCGGAAAGGGACAAGCCGCCGACAATTACCGAACCGAGACCCCGGTAAAGTTCAGACCCGGCGCCGGAAAGGAGAACCAGGGGCAGCATGCCAAACACGCTGGTCAGGGTGGACATGAAGATCGGCCTGATCCTATTGCGAGTCGCTTCGTGAATCGCGTCACTGACCGCAAGGCCTTCGGACCGCATGTGATGGAGGATCTGGTGGACCAGCAGAATGGCATTGTTAACGACAATGCCGATGAGAATAACGAATCCCAGCAGAGTCAGCATATCCAGCGGTTGAAATGTGACCTGGTTCAAGATGACCAGCCCACCGACACCCCCGGCGGTTGCCAGGGGAACAGAAAGCATGATCACCATCGGATAGATGAAGCTTTCAAAAAGCACGGCCATCACCAGATAGACAATGATCACCGCCATGGCCAGTTTCACAACCATGGCGTCCCATGTCTGGGTCAACTTGTCCGCTGTTCCCGACAGGCTGAGCCGGACACCGGGCGGCAATCCCTGGGCGCGAAGCTTGTCGACCACGCCGCTGGTCAGGGTATCCAACGCCGTTTCAAGAGGCGCGTTCTCTGGCGGGCGGATTTCAAGGGTCACGGTACGGACCCGTTCAAGGTGACGGATTTCCGTCGGACCCGAGGTTACGATCACATCGGCCAGGGAGCTGGCGGGCAGAATGGTCCCCGACGACGTGACCACGGGCAGATTATCGATGCCCTGCGTTTCCAGGATATTCCTGTTGCCGCCCTTTAGGGTCAGGTCGATACGTTTCCCATCAACGGTGATTTCAGCCACCCGCAGGCCATCGTTGAAAACGTCAAGGGTATGGCCCAGTTCACGGGCGGTAATACCGTTGTCGGCAAGCTTGATGCGGTTGGGCACCACCCGCACCTCCGGCGCCCCCAGTTCCAGTCCCGGCTTGGGACGGACTTGGGTTCCCTTACTGCGGGGCATAACTTCCTCTACTAAGCCCACCGCCCGAAGAGCGACGCCCAAAATATCTTCCAGGTCCGGCCCGGAAACATTGAGTTCGATAGACCGGGAGCCGCCCAGGCCGCGGCCGAACAGGGATCTTTGGCTGATCAGCCCGAAGGTACCCGGTTCGCGGAAGGACGCTTCGCTCAGGATGGGGATTAATTCTCCCACCCGGCTGGGTTCTTCGCTGGAAGCACCGATAAAAGTGGATCCCCGGAGGGCAACAAAAAAGAACCTGCTGATTTTTGGTGGCTGGCCCGGTTCGGATTCCGGGCCCGTTTCACGGGACCACAGGTAGCGGATTTCATCCTCCATTCTTCCGGCAATGTCCGTCGTGGTGCCCAGATTGTATCCTGGCGGCGGGACAACGACGCCGAAGATCAGGTTCTGGTTGCCGGTGGGCAGGTAGTCCAGTTTCGGCAAATAGAGATAAGTCGCCAATGCCCCCGTCCCGCACAGGACAGCGACAACAAGGACGGCCAAAAATCTATTTGCCGTCACTACACGGGTAAAGGCCAGGACGCCGCGTACGAAGAAGGACGCCATTGAATCCACCAGTGGCAGGCGAATTCGCATCTTGCTTTCGACGGAACGGCCACCCAGCAGGCGGTTTGACAAGGCCGGGATTACAGTGACCGCCACCAGCAGCGACAGCAGCACGGACACGGAAATCGCCACGGCGATATCGCGGAACAATTGCCCCACTTCCAGTTCCATGACCAGGATGGGGATGAACACCATTACCGTGGTCAACGACGATACCAGCACCGCGCCCCAAACCTGTTGGGCGCCCTTGTAGGCGGCTTCGCTTCGGGAATATCCCAGCTCCCGCAGGCGATAGATGTTTTCCAGCACCACGATTGCCGCATCGACAACCATGCCGACGGCAAAGGCGATGCCGGCCAGGGAGATCACGTTGAGAGAACGGCCCAGCGCTGCCATGGCGACGAAAGCGCCGATCACCGAAACCGGAATGGCCAACGACACCACCAGCGTGGCGCTGCCCGAGCGCAGGAACAACAACAGCATCAGCGCCGCCAAACCGCCACCGAACAGGATATTCTGCTGCACCAGGCCGATGGAAGAGTTGATGTAAACGGTTTCGTCATAGACCTGGGTCAGGTACAAGCCTGCGCCGGGAAGCACATTTTCATTTAATTCGGCGATGGCTTCCTTGATGCCGGCCATGACCTCGATCACGTTGGCTCCGGTTTCCCGAACGGTGTTAATGGCCAAAGCCGGTTCGCCGAGCATGCGAATGCGGGCCACGGGGTCCTTGTAGGAAAAGCGGACGTCGGCGATGTCGCCCAAGGAAACCCGCGCCACCTGACCCGTGCCGGGGTTGCGTTGCGACCGCAGGAAGACACTTTTCGCTTCCTCGATGGACGAAATTTCGCCATCGGTTCGCACCACGTACCGGCGTTTGCCTTCTTCGATATCGCCGGCGGAAATCGAGGCATTGGCGTCGCGTAGGGCTTGCAATACGTTGGTAACGGTCAGTCCGTACCAGGCCATGCGGTTGGGATCGACGACCACCTCCATCTGTCTCTCGCTGGCGCCGTAAACGTTGACCCGGGAAACACCGGCGACCCGTTCCAGGCGATCCTGAATCACATCTTCCGCGAGATCCCCGAAATGGTGGATGTCTTGGGTGTTACCTTTTACCCGCCGCAGTACGATCCAGGCGATGGGGTTGTCTTCACTGCCGGAGGTTCTGATTGACGGTTCATCTGCTTCATCAGGGTAGCCGTTGATCCGGTCCAACCGGTTGGAGACCAGCAACATGGCCTTGTCCATGTTCTGCCCAACGGCGAATTCCAGGGTAATTCGGCTTCGTCCGTCCTGGGACCGGCTGCTGATTTCCTCAAGCCCTTCCAGTCCCTTGAGGACCTCTTCCTGGCGGTTGGTGATTTCTCTCTCGACCTCGACCGGAGCGGCGCCGGGCCAGATGGTATGCAGGCTGATTACCGGCTTGCGCACGTCAGGAATAAGCTGAATGGGGATGGTTTGAAGGGCCACCAAGCCAAACATGACGACCATCAACACTACCGCCATAACGGCTATGGGCCGTTCGATGGCGACGCGGATCAGGTTCACGACCCCGAACTCCCCGGGTAGCGGACTTTTTGCTCTGGCAGCAGGCGTTCGTTCCCCCGCACGACGACCAAGTCGCCCGGTTTCAGGCCGCTAAGAACCTCAAATCTGCCGCCTACCGCCTCACCCAGCACTATTGGGCGAATTCGCGCCATTTCGCCTTCAACGACAAAGACCATGGATTTGCCCTTGCGGTTGAGGATCGCATCCTTGTGTACGGAAAGAACTTCCCTGGCGGCGCCAGCCGGCAATTGCAAGGTGACTCCCTGTGATGCGGCCAAACCACTCTGCGGTTTATCAAAGGAAGGCGTAAAGCGAACGGTTCGCGTGCGGGTGAGGGGGTTTTCTTCCGGGACAACGGCACGCACCTTGGCCGGAAATATGGGCTTTTCGTTCGACCGGCCAGCCAAGCGGCCGGCTAAACGGAAGAATACCTTTGTTCCGGGTACCAGGCCCGGTACCCGCTCCGCCGGCACGTCGGCCTCGATCTCCAGGCTTTGGTCGTCGATGAGGGTGACCACATCGGCCCCCACATTCAGGTATGACCCCACCTCGGTATGGCGGTAGGAAACCACACCGGGATAGGGAGCCAGAATCTTGGCGTTCCGCACCTCGATCTCCGCCAGCCTGAGGTTGGCCTTGGCCCGCTCTACCGCGGCCATTGCTTCCGCCGTGGCGCTGGTGGCGGTGGCGACTTCCAGTCGCTTATCGTCCTGGCGCGCCTGGCTGAAAGCGGCGGATTTGCGCAGGCCTTCAAGTCTCTTCAACGCTTGTTTCACCAAGTCCAGTTTGGCCCGGGCGGTCTTGAGGGCGGCATTGGCCTGGGTTACCTCGGCGGCTTTGAGCCGGCGTTCCCAGCGCAGACGGTCCGTCGCCAGGACGGCGATCACCTGGCCCTTTTTAACCCGGTCGCCCACGTCCACCCTGAATTCCGCGACGGCGCCCCGGGTAAGGGCGGCGACAACCCCGGCCTTGCGGGCCACCAATCGTCCGAGAATGGGTATGGTTTGCTTCAGGGGCTCCTTGCGCACCTGATCCACAACAACAAGGGCCGCAGCCTGATCCTGCGCCACGGCCGGCTGGCTGGCCGTGGCCAAAAATGCAGAGGCCAATGGAATTGCAGCCCAAAAGAGACTCCCGCGCCTTCGGTTGGACCCGCCAGCATTGGAGCTGATATTCATTTCGATTAAAGACCAATGTTACAGCATGTTAGGATGATAATTTAACAAATTAAGCGAATAGCTGAAAGGAGCTGGACTAAAAGACAAATAAGTTCAAGTTTCAATAATACCAATTCATTTCGGCACTATAGGGTGGGGAACAACGATGGCCAAGGAAGCACTCGGAGCCAAGATCGCGCCGCCCGCGCCCCTTGACAATTTCCGCCCCAATAATAACGTCTCATAATAGTAATTTGCGATAGGCTTTGGTTGGTACGCACGCTTGGGGCATGGCGGAGTTTGGAGTGGTCATGATCGCACGGAGAACCCATTTTCCCGGCCGTTATCGTGTTCCAGCAGTCCCCGGCGCGGTATTTTTTTTGATTTTGCTGATTGGCGCCGGGGGCTTGAACAGGGCCGCCGCCGATTTTATCGGCCACGGGGGAATGGTGCGCGCCGCCGCCATTTCCGCCGATGGAAGCAAGGTGCTTACCGGCAGCTTCGACTATACCGCCAAGCTTTGGGATTTCGCCGGGCAGACCGAATTGCTGTCTTTGGAAGCCCACGACGGGCCGGTCAATGGCGTTGCTTTTCTACCTGGAGGAGCCCAAGCCCTGACGGTCAGCGATGACCGGACGGCGATTCTGTGGAACCTGACGACGGGGAAACCAGAGCGGCGATTCAAAGGCCACCGGCACAAGGTGGTCGGCGTCGCCGTTGGCCCCGATGGCCGGGTCGCCGCCACCGGCGGATGGGACCGCACGGTCCGGTTATGGGATCTGGAAACGGGTCGCCAGCTTCGGTCCTTGAAGCATCCGAGCCCGGTGAATGCGGTCGCCTTCGCCGATGATGGAAAGAAAGTCATCAGCGGCGCCCATGACGGGATCATCCGCATCTGGGATGCGCGGTCGGGAAGGGCTCTCGGGCGCCTGGAAGGTCATGAATTGGGCGTATCCCAGCTTGACGTCTCCGGCGGCCGGCTGCTATCGGCCGGTCTGAACAAGACCATGCGGCTGTGGGACCTGGGCACAGGAAAACAGATCGCGGTCTTCGGGAATACGGACAAAGCCGTGTTGGCGGTCGCCTTTTCCAGCGATGGCCGTACGGCGCT
>JAJRSS010000253.1 GCA_024278615.1 Alphaproteobacteria bacterium | reverse complement strand
ATCGATGCGGAAGACCTGAACCTGTTCCGCCGCACGGATTCCATCGACGAAGCCTTCGACCACATCACCAGCGAACTTACCGAGCGCTTCCTCGCCGAACCGGGTGGCCAGTTGTAAGGGGGGCATCAATGGAGGAAGCCCGCCATCGCGTCGCAATAACGGCTTTATAAGGATTTGCGGCCGCCGGTCACTGTCACCGCTCCTTGGTATTGCTTCCCGGCCTATTCCGCCGCCTTATCCTCGGCTACCGTCTTGCCGACGGTTTTTTCGTAGTCGGCCATCATCATCCGGCACACTTCGCCCGGTGTGTAGGTAAGTTCGTCGATCAGGCCCACGGGCGTGACTTCCGCCGCCGTGCCGGTGAGGAACACTTCCTTCGCCGCGCCGATCTCGCCGGGCATGATCGCCCGCTCCACCACCTCGATGCCCCGGGCCCGGGCCAGGCCGATGACCGTGCGCCGGGTGATGCCGTCCAGGAAGCAGTCGGGGATCGGCGTGTGCAGCTTGCCGTCGGCCATGAGGAAGAAGATATTGGCGCCGGTGGATTCCGCCACCCGGCCCCGCCAGTCCAGCATCAGGGCGTCGTCGAAACCCTCTTTCTCCACCGCGTGCTTGGAAAGGGTGCAGATCATGTACAGGCCGGCGGCCTTGGCGTGCACCGGTTCGGTCTCCGGCGCCGGCCGGCGCCACGGCCCGGTCTTCAGCTTGATGCCCTTCATGCGGGCTTCCGGCGAAAAATAACTGGGCCAGGGCCAGCAGGCGATGGCCAGGTGGATGGTGTTGTCCTGGGCCGAGACGCCCATCATCTCGCTGCCCCGCCAGGCCACCGGGCGCACATAGCCGTCGACGATATTGTCGGCCTCGCAGGCCTCGATACAGGCGGCGTCGATCTCGGCCACCGAATAGGGGATTTCAAAGCCCAGGATTTCCGCTGACTTGACCAATCGCTCCGAATGCTCGGTCAACTTGAAAATGGTGCCGCCGTAGCATCGCTCCCCTTCGAACACGCTTGAAGCATAGTGGAGCCCGTGGGTCAGCACATGGACGCTGGCGTCCCGCCAAGGCACCAGGTCGCCATCAAACCAGATCCGTCCGTCGCGTTGGTCAAAAGGTGGGCCTGCCATGAAATTTTCTTTCGCAAATTGGATGTATACAAGAAGGTTGTTGCGTTATGTACCAGTATGGGGCATATATGTCAACATTACTGACGTATTTTTATGGAGCACATCCCATGCCCCCGCAGCCCCCGGCCCCAGCCTTTGCCACAGACCGGAATTCAGGCCTTCCTCCGGTAAAGCCGCCGCCCCCCCAGCCGACGGAGGCCCAGTTGCGCCAGGCCATCGCGCTCTTGTTCTTCGCCTACCGTGATTTCACCGCCGGGGCTGATGAAATGCTGGCCGAATACGGGTTTGGCCGCGCCCACCACCGGGTCATCTATTTCGTCGGCGCCAACCCGGGCATCACCGTCAGCGAACTGCTGGCCATCCTCAAGATTACCAAGCAAAGCCTCTCCAGGGTCCTCAGCCAATTGCTGAACGAGGGATTTGTCGAACAGGAAACCGACGCCAAGGACCGCCGCCGCCGCCGCCTGACCCTGACGGGCAAGGCCGCCCGCCTGGAACGCCTGCTCACCGGCCTGCAAAGCCGGCGCATCGCCGCCGCCTATGCCGCCGCCGGGCCGGACAGCATCGCCGGTTTCCGGGGCATCCTGCGCAACATCATCAACGAGGAAGACCGGGTCCGGGTGGCCGACGGCGCGCCCGTCCAGGACTGACCTTTCTGCTTGCCGCCGCCGGCGAACGGGTATTGCTCCGCGGAATTGACCGCAAGCGTCAAATGGCGCTTATCCACCCGGATGGGTATAATCAGCCATGGACACTGAATTGCCCCATATCCTGGCCGTTGACGATGACGACCGGTTGCGTGAACTGCTGCGCAAATACCTGACCGAGAAGGGCTTCATGGTTTCCACCGCCAGTGATGCCGCCGACGCCCGAAACAAGCTGGCGACCATCGATTTCGACCTCATCGTTCTCGACCTGATGATGCCGGGGGAAAGCGGCCTGGAACTGGCCGGCGACCTTAGGCGGACCAGCGCCATTCCCATTCTTATGCTCACCGCCATGGCGGAGCCCGACGACCGCATCACCGGGCTTGAGCAGGGCGCCGACGACTACCTGGCCAAACCGTTCGAGCCCCGGGAACTGCTGCTTCGTATAAACAGCATCCTGCGCCGGGTGCGGGCGCCGGCGGCGAATGGGGCCGTCGCCCAGGGTCCGGCCCTGGTCCGCCTGGGCAACGTGGTGTTCGACATGGAACGCAACATTCTCAGCCGCGACGGCACGCCCATCAGGCTCACCGATGTGGAAGAATCCCTGCTCCGCGCACTTGCCCGGCATCCCGGCGCCGTCCTTGACCGGGACGAGTTGACCCGGCGCACCGGGGCCGGCGGCGGCGGCAGCGAGGGAGGCCGGGCGGTGGACGTACAGGTCACCCGCCTCAGGCGCAAGATTGAACCGGACCCCAAGGTGCCCCGCTATTTGCAAACCGTGCGCGGCAAGGGTTATGTCCTGCGTCCGGATTGACAGGGACTAGGCGGCGATGACGGATTCACTGATCAAGCGCATGCTTCCCCGCAGCCTCCTGGGCCGCTCGTTGCTGATTATCGTCAGCCCCCTGGTCCTGTTGCAGTTGATTTCCACCGGTATTTTCTATGAGAGCCACTGGGACAAGGTTTCCCGCCAACTGGCCCGGGGGCTGGCCGGCGATGTGGCGGCGTTGGCCGACCTCATGCGCCAGGCTCCGGACGCCGAACGGCGCAGGCAGATCACGAATGTTACCGCCTCTCACATGGACCTGACCGTTGTCTTTGGCGAAGGAGAAACCCTCCCTTCCCGGCCGCCCAAGGACGGCGGCGTGCTCGCGGACACCCTTTACCGGGCTATGCTTGAAAACGTGAGCGCTCCCTTTTACCTGGATTTCGATAGCATGGATCGTCATGTGATTATCAAGGTGCAGTTGGCCGACGGGGTGATGAAGGTGGTGACGTCGCGAAAACGGCTGTTCAGTTCCACCACCTACGTTTTCGTTATCTGGATGGTCGGCACGTCCATGCTGCTGTTCGGCGTGGCGGTTATTTTCATGCGCAACCAGGTCAAGCCGATCAACCGGCTGGCCCGCGCGGCGGAGGAATTCGGCAAGGGCCGTGATGTTCCCGCCTTCAAGCCGGAAGGCGCCAAGGAAGTGCGCAAGGCGGCGTCCGCCTTTATCGCCATGCGCGACCGCCTGCACCGGCAGATCAGCCAGCGCACCGATATGCTGGCCGGGGTTTCCCATGACCTGCGCACGCCCCTGACCCGGATGAAACTGCAACTGGCGATGCTGGATGGCGGCGAGGGCCACGAGGAACTGCAGGCCGACGTGGCCGAGATGGAACACATGCTGGAGGGATACCTGGCTTTTGCCCGGGGAGAAGGCGCCGAAACGCCCCGGCCGACCGAACTGGGCGGGTTGTTGGAGGAAGTGGTGGCCCAGGCCCGGCGGCGGGGCGGCATCATCGATTTGCACCAGGAAGGGGACATTACCGTTTCCCTGCGGCCGAACGGTTTCAAGCGGTGCCTGACCAACCTGATCGAAAATGCCCTGCGTTACGCCGGACACGTTTCGGTCTCCGCCGGCGAACGGGGCGAATCGGTAGAGATCATCATTGATGACGACGGCCCCGGCATTCCCGAAGACCAGCGCCAAGAGGTGTTCAAGCCCTTTTTCCGGTTGGAAAGCTCCCGCAATCCGGGCACCGGCGGTGTCGGCTTGGGGCTCAGCATCGCCCGGGACATCATCCGCAGTCACGGCGGCGACATTACCCTGAGTGGTTCTCCCGGTGGCGGCCTCCGGGCCAGACTGGTAATTCCCTTGTAGCCTTTCCCTGGCGGTTTCCCGGGCGCTGGTTCAGGCCTTTTTTTCCGGTCGTGCCAAGGCGGCTCACGGCTACCCGCCGTTTCCGCCAGGCGTTGATTGGCCTGGCGGTGAAACTGGAATGTTGAAAATTGAAACCGGCCTGTGGGAAGCTGCGATCCCGGATATGGAGTGGAAGCGAGCGAAGAATGGCGAAGGGCCGCACCAAGGCGATACGGGCTTTTTTCAAGATGCTGGGGTATGACCTCCGCCGCCTGGAGAAATTCCATATTCATGATGTGGACAGCGGGGAATCCCTGGGCCGGGTAAAGGGTTTCGATGCCTATGAGGCGATCCTTCCCCGGAAAGTGGAGAGTTTCGATATCCTTTTCCGCTCCTGCGCCCGGGTCGAAATATTCGGCCAGTCCAGGTTGCGCCTGCTGGACGCGCCCAAAAGCGAAGTCCTGTTGCGGTGTCTGAATTCCATCGTCGCCTCGATAAACCACGCCCGTGATCAGGGTCTTGAGACGCCCATTACCCTTACCATTCTTGACGATCATTCCGACCAGGAATGTCTGGGCCGGGCGGCGAAGATTCTTGCCCGCGCCGCTTGCCCCGCCAAGCTGGTGTCCCTGGACGTGACCGGCAACGGCCCCTCGGTGGGGGCGAATTTCCGCTACGGCAAGGCCAACGGCAAGGATGTCATCTATTTTGTCGAGGACGATTACCTGCATGACTTGCCGGCGGTTTTGGAACTGGTCCGAAGCTATGAAACCCTGGCCGGGATCCTAGACCGGGATATCATATTGCACCCGGCGGACCGCTCGGGCTGCTATCGCCATGTGGAGGCGACGCGCCTGATCCTGGGCAGCCACCGCCATTGGCGCAATCTGGTCGATCTTACCGGAACTTTTATTACCACCCGGGATTTACTGGGCCGCTATTGGAAGCATTACATCGGCCTGGAACGATATGGCGTCGATGAAGGGGTCACCGAAAAGAACACCCTTGATCTAATTCTTCAGGAAGTTCCCTGCCTTACCCCGGTGCCCAGTCTGGCCGTGCATTTTCAACAGTTTGACGAAATGTCGCCTTTCGTCGATTGGCGCGCCTGGTGGGAGCGGGCCGGGCAAGGCCTGCCGTAGGAATTTACCGGCCGGCAATAATCGTTCCAACCGGATCAAGAACTACCGGATTATACCAGTTTGCATTGATCAGAACCCATGAGCCCATTCTCTGAGGCCGATTGACATTATTCTCCACGGCTGATCGATTAGCTTGTTCCAGGCTTCGGCTGAGATGGCGACGATCTCGTCGTATGATTTGAAGACGCGGT
>JAJRSS010000005.1 GCA_024278615.1 Alphaproteobacteria bacterium | reverse complement strand
CCCACGATCAGGCGGAAGCACTGACGCTGGCCGATCGTATCGTCGTCATGAAAGAAGGCGTCGTTCATCAGATTGGAACTCCCGGCGAAATCTACGAGCGGCCGGGAAACCTGTTCGTCGCATCATTCCTCGGCAATCCACCCATCAACCAGCTGGAAGGCATAATCGTCGCCGAGGCCGGAAAAGCGAGCTTCCAAAAAGGCGGCTTCTCCTTGGACTTCCCTGACGAGGTCGCCGCCAGGATCATGCCGCACGCCGGCAAGGAAGTGATTCTGGGCATTCGCCCCGAAGACGTCGACGAAAAGGGACAGGCCGTTTCCGGTCAAGTCATCGCCGGGCGCGTCGAGACGGTGCTGCCGATGGGCTCCGAGCAGTACTTCAGCATGCATATCGAAGGTACTGAAATGTTTTTCCGGGTCGGCAAGGAGCTACGCTATGGCGCCGACGAAAACGTTACCCTCGCCGTCAACACGCACCGCCTGCATGTCTTCGACAAACAGTCTGAAACCAACCTGGTCTGGGGATAGCGGCTCAAAGCCATGAAACCGGCGCCCTTCACATATCACGACGCACAAAGCCTTGAAGAGGCATTGGCCCTGCTCGCCGAACACGGCGACGAGGCCAAGCTCATCGCCGGCGGCCAGAGCCTGGTGGCGATGATGAACCTGCGCCTGGCCCAACCCGGGCACCTGATCGACATCAACGGTATCGCCGGCCTGGACGGTATCGAACGTGATGGCGAGTCCCTTCTAATCGGGGCGCTCGCCTGCCATGCGGATATCGCCGGTTCGGACCTGGTACGGGAGGCATGCCCCATCCTGGCCGATGCCGCGGGACACATCGGCCAATACGCCATTCGCCAGCGCGGCACCATCGGCGGCTCGCTGAGCCACGCCGACCCGGCCGCCGAATGGCCGCTGATGGCGATCCTGATGGACGCCAAGATCGAAATCGCCCAGCCTTCGGGCGACAGGCGGACGGTGGAAGGCGCCGATTTCATTCAGTCCATCTACACCACCGACCTCGGCCCGGACGAGGTGTTGACGCGAGTTCGGTTCCCGTGCGTGGAGAGGGACGAAGGATGGGCCTTCAAATCCTTCGCCAGGCGCCGGGGCGATTACTTTATCGTCGCTGTCGGCGCGACCCTTGCGCTGGACGGAGCGGGGCGGGTCAGTCGTCTGCGCTTGGCCCTTGGCGGCATGGAGGTCACCGCCATCCGGTTGGTCGAGATCGAACAGGAGGCAATCGGGAATACCCCCGACGGGGATTGGATCGAACATATCGCCGCGGCGGCACGGGGCGCGGGAGAGCCCGCCGATGACCAACACGCCGACGCCGAATACCGACGCGAACTTGCCTGTGTCCTTGTCACCGATGCGCTGGCGGAAGCGCTCAACCGGTCCGGACGGGGCTGACCGATGGACAAGGTTGCATTCCGTTTAAATGTCAACGGCATGGACCATGACGTCCTGGCCGAACCGCGCAAACTGCTGTCGGACGCCATCCGCGAGGACATCGGCCTGACGGGGACCCATGTCGGATGCGAGCACGGCGTCTGCGGCGCCTGCACCGTATTGATTGACGGAAAGCCACAACGGGCGTGCCTAGTGTTCGCCATTCAGGCCCAGGGCCAGGCGATCACGACTATCGAGAACGTGACCGGCGAAGACGGCGGTTATTCGCCGCTGCAACAGGCCCTGCACGAGGAGCATGGCCTGCAATGCGGGTTCTGCACGCCGGGTATCGTCGTCACCATGGAAGCCTACCTCAAGGAGAATCCCGATCCGTCGGAACGGGATATTCGCGATGTGCTTTCCGGCAACCTGTGCCGCTGCACCGGCTACCAGAGTATCGTCAAGGCCGTGCAAAAGGCCGCGCGGCGCATGCGCGGCGAAGATACGGAGGTCGCGTGACCCCATGAGCCGGGTGAACGACAGCAACAATTTCCTAAGCATCGGCAAGTCCCTGCCGCGCAAGGAGGACCGCCGCCTGCTGACCGGCCAGGGACGCTATCTCGACGACATTCAGGTGGCCGGCGAACTGCATGCCTGTTTCGTGCGCAGCCCTTACCAGCACGCGCTGATCCTGGCCATCGACACAGAAGCGGCCGAGGCGGCGCCCGAGGTCGTCGCCGTTGTTACGGGGAAAGACCTCGCCGAATGGACGACCACGCACCGCATGGCGCCGCCCATCGACGGCTTGCTGCCGATCGAAATGACAGCCCTGCCGGCCGACAAGGTCCGCTTCCACGGTGACCCCGTCGCCTGCATCGTCGCCACCGACCGCTATCTGGCCGAAGACGCTTCAGAGCTTGTCGAGGTTGACTACGAGCCCTTGGATCCCGTTTGCGACATGTTCAAGGCGATGGAGGACGGCGCGCCACTCATTGAAAAAGACATGGGAACCAACCTTATTTCCCATCAGACCTTTGAAACCGGCAACATCTTGCACGTCATGGAAAGTGCGGGCCGGGTTGTCGAAAGCACGTTCTCCACGCCACGCCAGACTCCCCTGCCGATCGAAACCCGCGGCTGCATCGCCGAATGGGACGAAGGCACCCAGCACCTGACCGTGCATGTCGGCAACCAGGCGCCGCATCCCTACCGCTCGGCGCTGGCCGGCCGGCTCAAACTCAAGGAAACCCAGGTCACGGTCATCGTTCCCGATGTCGGTGGCGGCTTTGGTCAGAAAATAGCACTTTATCGCGAGGAACTGACTATCGCCGCTCTAGCGCGGCACTTGAAACGTCCCGTGCGCTGGCGCGAGGACCGCATGGAAAACCTGCTTGCCGCCTCGCACGCGCGCGAGGACTTCGTGCGTACCCGGGCCGCCGTCGACGCCAACGGGCGCATCACCGGCCTGACCCTCGAACTGGTCGAGGATTTCGGCGCCTATTGCTTCTTTCCGGCCAATTACCTCGCCCGCGTTGTCGCCGTGATCCTGACCGGACCCTACGACATCGGTGAATATGCCTTCGACGTCAAGGTGGTGCTCACCAACAAGTGCGGCAACGGCCCGATGCGGGCGCCGATGGCCATCACCAGTTGGGTCATGGAAGGGACCATCGACAATATCGCACGCGAACTCGGCCTTGACCCGGTCCAGGTACGGCGCCTCAACATGGTCGCCGACGACGCCTATCCCCACGTCATGGCGACCGGTGAGACGATGGAGGACATCAATCCCGGCGCCGCCCTGGAGCGCGGGCTCGAGGCCATCGGCTACGCGGACTTTCGCCGGCGCCAGGAAGCGGACAGGGAACACGGCATATACCGCGGCCTGGGCATATGCTCGGTCGTCGAATCGACGACCTATGGCTCCAAGTTCTACAAGGCCGCCGGCATTCCCGGTTCGGGCCATGAATGCGCCTGGGTCAAGGTCGATCCCTCCGGCACGATACGCGCCTCGGCCGGCGTCATGGCGACGGGACAGGGTTACGAAACATCATTCTCGCAGGCAGTCGCCGAGGGCCTGGGCGTCAACCCGCAAGACGTCGACATCAAGCTGGGCAATACGGATATCGCGCCCTACGGCATGGGTTCGCGCGGCGCGCGCGGCGGTACCGCCGGCGGCGGCACCCTTTATCTTGCCGCCACCGGCGTTCGGGAAAAGGCGCTCGCCATCGCCGCGAAGCTGCTTGGCCTCAATACCGCCTACCAGTTGACCATGCGGGACGGGCGTGTCTGCCGTCTTATCGATGACGATATCCAGGAAACCGACCTGACGCTGGCCGACATCGCGCGCACGGCATACCTGGACCCGACCCGACTGCCCGACGGCATGGAACCCGGCCTGGAGGTAACCAGGGCCTACGACCCGCCACCGATGACCTATTCGAATTCTTGCCATTTCTGCGAGGTGGTGGTGGACGTGCCCACCGGGGCCGTCGAAATTTCGCGTTATGTCGTCGTCGAGAACTGCGGCAACGTGCTCAACCCGCAAATCGTCGAAGGGCAGCAATTGGGGGCCATCGTAATGGGCCTTTCGGGTTCGTTGTTCGAGCAGGTGGTCTATGACGAAAGCGGCTACAACCAGACGGGGTTGTTGGCGGATTATCTTGTCGCCACCGCATCGGACATGCCGAACATCGAAATCCTTTCCGTCGCCACCCCCAACCGGCGCACACCGATCGGCCTCAAGGGCATGGCCGAAGGCGGCGTCATGGGATCAATCGGCGCCATCAGCAACGCCGTCAGCGATGCATTGAGCCCCTTCGGTGCCGTCGTTGAAAACCATCCGATTTCACCTTCCCGGCTGCGCCTGATGCTCAGGGAAAAAACCTAAACCATCGAAGCAGGAGGCGCGGCATGGCCTTGATCAAAAACGAAACCCGGGTCGGATTTATCGGTCTTGGAATCATGGGACAGCACATGGCCGGACATTTTCTCGACGCCGGCTATGGCCTGCATGTCCACAACCGTACCAAGTCAAAGGCCGACGGCCTTCTTGGCCGCGGCGCCACATGGCATGACTCGCCGGGCGAAGTGGCGGCCAATACCAACGTCGTCATCACCATGGTCGGTTACCCGGCAGACGTCGAAGGCATCTATCTCGGCGATGGCGGCATCCTCGCCCGTGCCAAGGCCGGGACCTACGTTATCGACATGACGACCTCCGAGCCGTCGCTGGCGGTGCGTATTTTCAAAGCCGCCAGGAAGAAAGGCATTCATTCGCTCGACGCGCCGGTTTCGGGTGGCGACATCGGCGCCCGCGAGGCCCGCCTGTCGATCATGGTCGGCGGCGACAAGGAAGATTTCGACGCCATCCTTCCGCTGTTCGAGGTGATGGGTGAAAATATCCGCCTGCAGGGCGGCGCCGGCGCCGGCCAGCACACCAAGATGTGCAACCAGATCGTCGTTGCCGGCAACATGCTGGCCGCCGCCGAGGGGTTGACATACGCCATGCGTTCCGGGCTCGATCCGCAAGCGGTTCTGAAATCCATAGGCACCGGGGCGGCTGCGAGCTTCCTGCTCAACACCTTTGGCCCAAAAATGATTACCGGCGATTTCGCGCCCGGGTTTTTCGTTCACCATTTCATCAAGGATATGACCATCGCCCTGAAAGAAGCCGAGACCATGGGCATCGACCTACCGGCGTTGAAGACCGCCAAGGGCCTGTATGACCAAATCGCGGACGCCGGCGCCCGCGAAGAGGGCACCCAGGCCCTGATCAAGGCCTACGGCACTTGAGGGTTCTCCCGGCCGAAAGGCTTGGGTGGCGTTTCAAGGTCGGTGGAAAACAGGAGGCACGGCATAAGCTCCTGGTTGCAAAACATTCAGAAAGGCGGCGCGCGGCCAACGCCGGTTGGCCCGCGGCCGCTACGGTGGCGCAAAGCCGGGCTTCGATCCAGCCTTCAGGTCCGCCGGTCCGGCCACTATTCGTTTTTCCCGCGGTTTCCATGGCGAAACGGGCCACGGCGGAAACCGAATATTGCCCAAGGGTGTGTTTCGGCCCTTGCCATGCAACCTTTCATGGGGGTCATTCATGCCGCCAATTCGGTAGTCCATTGAAACAACACTGTTCATCCGCTAATTTATCGGGGGAAAAAATATCCGCTAACGAAAGAAATCCCGGGGGGGCGCAATTCCATCGACAGTTTTATTGCCTATTGTCCTAGGTCAAGATATTGCCCTCACCGGTCAAGAAACGCACCCCCGCACCCGCCATCATGGCGGTGGAACCGGGGGATGGTAATTCGCCCAAATAAGCAAATGGCGTATTGGATAAACAGGGAGCGAGAAGATGAGTGGTTTTACACGGAGAAACTTTCTGCAAACAACGGGCCTTACCGCGCTGGCCTATGCGACCGGCCTGCCCCTGAGCATTGCCCAGGCGGCCCGGGAGAAAGAACTGAATATCTATTGTTGGGAAGGATACAACTCGGACGATGTCCTTGACCCGTTCCGCCGGGAATTTTCCGCCAAGGTAAGAGCCGAGGGACTGACCTCCGACCCGGATGCGGTGAACCGCCTCCGCGCCGGTGAAACCAAGGTCTGGGACCTGATCAATCTGAACAATCCGTGGGCGCGCGAAATGATGTGGCCTGAAAAGCTGATCAACGAACTGCCCAGGGACCGGTTCGAGCCCATGTTCAGCAAGATGATGCCCGAATTCCATCCTCCCTATGAATGGGCCATGGACAAGACCGGCAAGCACCTTTTGGGCATGACCCAGCGCTTTGGTCCCTTCAGCTTTGTCGTCAACACCAACAAGATTTCGCGTAAAATGGCCGAGGACCAGGGTTTCAAGCTGTTCCTGGATCCCAAGATGAAGGGCCGTTACGGCGTTCTGACCTACGACAACTGGAACATCTACCACATGAGCCTTGCCGCCGACGTGCATCCCTTCAAGAAGCACAGCAAGGCGGAAATCGATGCGTTCGCCAAGGCCGCCAAGCAGGTCTTCAACGGGGCCAAGCTGCTGACCGATGACCTGGTGGCCATGAACCTGGCACTGATCAACGGTGAAATCGACGCCTACTTCACCGGCGGCACCTATACGGCGTCTCCGGCCCGTTTCGATGGCGCCAAACAGGTCCGCGGCATCACCCCCAACTCCGGCCCCATGGACGGCAAGGGCGGCATCATCTGGATCGAGCTTACCTCCGTGGTCAACAACCCGCAGGTTTCTCCGTTGGCCGAGGAATTCCTGGCCTACGTGCAGCGGGGCGACGTCTCCAAGAAGGTGGCTTTTGCCGAGGGTACTTACAACCCGGTGACCCAGATGGGTTCAAAGGATGTGCTTGCCAAGTTCAACAAGGAAGAACTGGACGCCATCCAATGGGATTCGCTGGAACAGGAGATGGCGAACTCAGCGGACTACGACATCAACCCGGACTATGCGGCCATGTACGATATCTACTCGGCCGCCAAGCGCGAACGGGAAAGCTGAGCCGCTGGCCTGAACAGCCATCCACCGAACCGTGACTGCTGGAGGTACGATGAGCGAAGTCGGCGCCAAGCCGATTCTGCAGCTAAGGAATATCTGCAAGAAATTCGGCGATTTCACTGCCGTCAACAATATTAATCTCGAGATAGGGGCCGGCGAATTTTTTACCATCGTCGGCCCCTCGGGCAGTGGCAAGACAACCTTGATTCGCCTGCTCGTCGGCAT